>JBEBRE010000109.1:0-10425 GCA_040394995.1 Sphingobacterium wenxiniae | reverse complement strand
GCTCGATAGAGATCGTACCTAAAGGTATCGGCACGGAGACAACGATCTGTATTCCGCAGGTTTTTAATGGTTAATGGTTAATGGTTAATTCGTAATTAAAAATTCGCGTGCAGTGGTTATTTAACACCGGTCAGAGACCGGCGCTAGCGAAGGAGGTTAATTGTTAATTCGTAATTCGTAATTCGTAATTCGTAATTCATAAGTTAAACAAAAACGCGTGCTGGCGCTGGTCTGCGACCAGTGCCTTTATGAAACTTTTAAACAAAACCTCCGCGTGCAGTGGTTATTTAGCACCGGTCAAAGACCGGCGATAGCGAAGGAGGTTAATTGTTAATTCGTAATTCGTAATTCATAATTCATAATTTAAACAAAAACCTCACCGATTAAGCAAAGACACCTCCATGCAACTCATAAGCGCGGCCGTCTCGGTACGAAGCCGGCTTTCACCCAAAGAAATAGGTTTATAGCCCAATGCTAGGGCCTGTTCAATTTCTTTGTCGGAAAAATCACCTTCCGGGCCAATTAATACCACATAGTCCTCTCCAGGGTTGAATACCTGTGCCAAATAATGTTTAGAGCCGTCGGCACAATGTGCCATGGCTTTTATAGCTTTACGGGCTTCTTGCTGTTTAAAAAATTGGGATAACGAAATGGCAGGATGCATCTTAGGAAGATAAGCTTTCAACGACTGCTTCATCGCGGCAATAGCTACTTTTTCAAGTCGTTCTGTTTTGACTTCCTTCCGTTCGGAGCGCTCACTGATGACAGGGGTAACTTCTTGGATGCCTATTTCGGTAGCCTTTTCCACAAACCACTCCAAACGATCCATATTTTTCGTAGGAGCTACGGCAATATGCAGATGATAAGCCGGCTTTTGGTACGCCTCTATCACCGAAAGGATCTGTAGAGTCGTCCGTTTCGGATGCGGATCTATAATGGTAGCTGTATACCAACCGCCTACACCATCTACCAGGTAGACCGGATCATTCGTGCCCAAACGCAACACACGAACCGCATGTTTACTTTCTTCCTCATGCAATATAAATTGCTGATAATGGGGTTGTATGTCCGGTGTGTAGAATAAATGCATTTTTTATTTACCCCTCCTCATCATCGTCCATTGTTTCGATCAAATCAAACTTGACAAACTCAATATTTTGCTGTGTTTTCTTGATGATTGTACATGCATAGCCTTCAATCTCCATGCATTCGCCTACATCCGGTATTTTTTCAAAATAATGGCTTACCAGCCCTGCCACGGTATCATAGTCCGAGCTTTCGGGCAACGGTATGGGCAAATAAGCATTTGTATCATGCACACTGGCGCCGGAATCGACCATATATTCGGTTTCCGAAATCTTTTCCACAACAGGTGCTTCTTCATCATACTCATCCTGAATCTCGCCGACCAATTCTTCCACGATATCTTCCAGGGTCACCATACCGGCTGTTCCGCCAAACTCATCCAATACAATGGCCATTTGCATGCGCTTTTGCTGAAATTCCGTCAGCAGGTCATTGATTTTCTTCGTCTCCGGAATAAAATACGGCTTACGCATGATGTCTTTCAAAACGACTTCTTTGCCCTTGACCAAAATCGGAAGAATATCTTTGGTATGGACGATTCCTACGATCTGGTCGATATTATCGTCATATATCGGAATACGCGAATAGCCTTCCTCGGTCACCGTATGAATAAACTCCATGGCTGAATCTTGAATATCCACCGCCACAATTTTGGTCCGGGGAACCATGATGTTCTTGACAATACGCTCGTTGAAATCAAACACGTTTTTAATCAACTCGTGCTCTGACGTGTTCAACGCACCGCTTTCTTTTCCTTTCTCCAACAGATATTGAAGCTCCTCGGAGGAGTGTGAAGATTCGCTAGGATGAGGCTGTATGCCGATCAATTTGAGTAAAAAATTAGCAAAACCGTTCAACACCCAAATGAAAGGAATAAAAATATAGTAAAAAATCCGCAACGGAATGGCTAATCGCATAGTCGTCGCCACGGGCTTTTGGATGGCAATAGACTTAGGCGCTAATTCGCCCAATACCACGTGTAAAATGGTGATAATGGCAAAGGCCAGAACATGTCCTCCTGTCCGTGCCCAACCCGTGGAAATATCGATCCCTAGTAATTGAAAGAAATTTCCGACAATCTCCGTCATGACTCTCTCTCCCACCCATCCCAAGGCAAGGGAAGCCAATGTAATACCTAACTGCGTGGCTGCCAGGTATCCGTCCAAATGTTCGGTAATATTTTTAGCTATCTTGGCGGCATTGCTTCCTGATTTGGCCTGCAACTCGATCTGAGATGCCCTAACCTTTACAATGGCAAACTCAGCGGCTACAAAAAAACCATTGGCAAATACCAAAAATATAGTCCAAAATATATCGGGGCCCATTTAGTAACTGTTAATTTCCGAATCTTCCAGCACACCAAATTCCCGCTTATACAACTCAATGCTGTCCACAAGAATTTGTTGCGCCGTCTCACGTCCGTGAATGCCATCCACGACAACAAATTTTTTCTCCAAAGCCTTATAGCTTTCAAAGAATTGCACGATCTCTTTCATCACGTGAGGAGCCAATTGCTCAATATCATTGATATAATTATAGATCGGGTCGTTCTTGGCAACGGCAATAATCTTATCGTCCTGCTCGCCTCCGTCGATCATGTTGATCACACCGATAACTTTGGCGTTCACCAAGGTCAACGGCATAATGTCGACTGAACAAATCACCAAAATATCCAATGGATCTTTGTCATCGCAATAGGTTTGGGGAATAAATCCATAATTGGCCGGGTAAATCACCGATGAACTTAGCACCCTGTCTAGCAACAAAAGCCCTGTTTCTTTATCCAACTCATACTTACCTTTTGAACCACTCGTAATTTCAATGATCGCATTGACAGAATTTGGCACATCACTACCAGGAGATATCTGATGCCAAGGATGTTTTTTACTCATTAATTATACTTTACTGTTTGTTTTTTTTCTTGTTTTCAACCATCTTTTCAATAGCGCAATGACGATAGGCAAAAAAGCTATCACGATCAATGCAACGATAATGTACTCTACATAATGTATAATACCGGGAAACTTAATACCCAAGAAATACCCGCTCAATGTCAACAGGCTAACCCACAAAAAGGCGCCAAAGACATTATATATAACGAACTTTCTAAAGTTAAGTTTTACAACGCCCGCAAATATTGGCGCAAAGGTACGAATAATCGGAACAAACCTACCAATGATTAACGCTGTTCCGCCATATTTTTGGTAAAACTCCTCCGCCATGATGACATATTTACGTTTGAAAAGCAGGGAGTTCTTCCGTTTAAAGAGCATCGGACCCGTTCGATAGCCAAACCAATAGCCGGTAAAGTTACCCAATATTCCCGCAGCTAAAATGCCAAAGTACATCGTGACGATATCTACATCAATTTTTCCTAAAGCACAGAACAGTCCTGCCAAAAACAGCAGGTAGTCGCCCGGAAGAAAGAAACCGAAAAAAAGCCCTGTTTCCGCAAAAACGATTAACACGACGATATAGAATCCACCGTGGCTCAAGAGGTACTCCGGGTCCATCAGTTGCTGCAGCGACAGCCAAAAATCTTGCATATTTTGCATTTAAGTGAGGGTGTCTAAAAAAGCCGTCCCCTTAATTTCCATGATTTGTCACCTCGGCAATGGCCTGGCGAATATCTTCTGCTATTTTTGCCATTTCCTCGTTCGACAGCTTCAGTTTCGGCAAAGCAAAGTTCATATCGTCGATCGAGTTCAACGGCATGAGATGAATATGTGCATGAGCCACTTCCAATCCGACCACAGCAATGCCTACTTTAGGGCAAGGAAACACTTTTTTAATGCCCTGCGCCACAATTTTGGCAAATACCCACATGCCCATATACGCATCATCTTCGATATCGAATATATAATCTGTCTCCTTTTTTGGAATAACCAACACATGTCCGCGTGTCAATGGATTGACATCCAAAAATGCCAAATAATCATTACTTTCCGCTACTTTATAGGCAGGAATCTCACCTGCTACAATTTTTGAAAATATTGTAGACATATCTTATCTCTTTTGAAGAAAACGAACAAATATAAAAAAAACGGTTGCAAGATGAAGCAACCGTTTACAATTATGTCGTTAAGATGATGTGCGGTTATGGCAGCACCGCACATAACCTCACTAAAATGTTACCTTGAGATCTCCAAGATTTCGAACTCCATAACGCCTGCAGGAGCTTCGACTTGCGCCACTTCTCCTACTTTTTTACCTAACAGGCCTTGCGCAATGGGCGATTTGACGGATATTTTTCCGGCTTTCAAATCGGCCTCGGTCTCCGACACCAATTGATAGGTCATGACCGCGTTGTTTTTCTTGTTTTTGATCTTCACATAGGACAGCGCCAAAACTTTCGACGTATCCAATGTGGACTCATCGATAAGCCTTGCAGATGCCAAAACCTGTTCTAATTTCGCAATTTTGGCTTCGTGCAATCCCTGCGCCTCCTTGGCTGCATCATATTCGGCATTTTCAGACAAGTCACCTTTGTCGCGTGCCTCAGCAATGGCCTTGGCAATACTTGCCCGACCCTCTGTTTTCAGATGCTGCAACTCCTGCTTAAGCTTTTCTAATCCCTCTTGTGTGTAATACGTTACTTCTGCCATATTTTACCTCATTTTTATGTTCAAAAAAAATCAAAAAAAAGACAAGACCACACTGTCCCTCATCAGGACAACATGGTCTTGCTCGTTTGATGCTAAGTTAGCAATCAACTTTCATAAAAGCAAATTTATTTATTCTTCTTCCTCCGTATCGACAAATTTATAGCCTAACCCACGCACGGTTTGCAGGTAATGGGGCTTATCAGGATTTTTTTCGATCTTCTTGCGCAAACGGACCACATGCATGTCTAGCGTGCGAGTATTGACATTGGAGCTATATCCCCACACGACTTCCATCAGTTCTTCACGGGTAATTTCCTTGCCTACATTTTGCAGGAAATACAGCAATATGCGGTTCTCCAATATCGTCAACTCAATTTTTTTACCATCACGCACCAGGGAATGGATATTGGGGTGGTGCTCCGTATTGCCAAAGGTGTAAACATCGCTGTTTTTTGGCAAGAAAAACCGCACTTTATTTTCGATCATGGCCACCAAAACATCCATATTGAACGGCTTTGTAATGTAGTCGGTAACACCATAGGCATACGCATCAATCTTGTCCACATCCTGCGACTTGGCTGTCATCATGATAATGATATTTTCGAAGCCCGTTTTCCGTACGGATTCACAGACTTCGATCCCTTCTTTACCGGGCAACATCCAATCCAATAACACCACGGCCGGCTTTTGTTCCAGAATCATCTCCTCAGCTTCGTTGCCATTGGACGCCTGAATCACTTTATACCCTTCGGTCAATAAGCGATGCGTAACCAAAAATCGCAAATTTTCGTCATCCTCAACGACAGCAATTGTGATATCTTTATTTGTCATATATATTAACTCTTTTTGGGTCCGAGAGGAAGATATACCGTAAAGGTCGTGCCCTGATTTTGAACACTCTCTACTTTTATCTCTCCTCCCATAAAATCAATAATCTCTTTACAAAAGGCCAGTCCCAATCCAATACTTCCTTGTTGGTTGAACTGATTCTTCACTCTATAAAATTTCTTAAAGATACTATTAAATTCCTTTTTGTTTATACCTATGCCTTTATCTACAAATTTAATAACAAAATTTTTTTTGTTTTGTTGTATATCAATATGTAGAAATTTTCTGTTCGGGCCCGAATATTTATAGGCATTGTCGATCAAATTTTGAAAAACGCTTCCTAATAAGGTGATATCAACAACCATATCGTTTTGCACACGTATATGATAGGTGAATTTCAGATCCGGATATTTTAAGCCCACTGCTTCAAAAATAGGGCCACAAAACTCTTCTACGCCTATCTTTTCCATATTGGGTTTGATCGCTTTATTTTCAATCTGTGCAAAAGAGAGCAGTTTGTTCATCAAGCTATTCAGCTTATCGGCCTCCTGATCCAGTATCTTGCCATACATCTTTTGTTCGGACACCGAGAGGTTTTCCGCACTTTGGATATTATTTCCGGCAATTTTAATAACGCTCACGGGGGTTTTGAATTCATGTGTCAGGTTATTAATAAAATCATATTGCAACTGAAACAATCGGCTATTTATGGTCAGATTTCGGTAAATGAGGTAAGCAATGAAGATCAAAATCATATATACCACCGAAATGCCAATACTGACCGGCAGAAATCGCCGGTTGACTTCCTTATTGATAAAACCTTCCGAGCTCGTGTAGCTTAACTTATAATCAGACAACGCTCCCGGCATGACAAATTCAGTTTCCCAATAGTTTTGCTGATCGCTAACACTTCCGGAAACGAGGGGCAATACTTCAATCTTCTCATAAAGATTGGGCGCTACATTTTTAATCATGATTTTTGCCGGATGCAGCAAAAAAACAAACATATCCTGATCATACGCGGCAATAGGGGCTTCGGTGGAGGACATCATTTGTTTATAGGCCTGCAAGTCGGAAATGCGTGGGATATTCATGTAGGAAACTTTACCTGCACCTAACGTATAGAATACCTTGTAGATATCGTCATCAGAAAGTTTAGTAGCATCCGTGACACGGTCGAGTAGCCCCACAAACTTCAGCACCATACTATTGAAATCCTCATCATACTCACGCGTTTCCACACCTCGTATGCGCTGGGTAATCATCCTGTTGTCTTTGTCCAAGGAGAAGGACACGACACTTTTGGGATAAACCAACAGGTGGTTATATTTAATACCCGACTCGATGGAGTCGGAGTTGGTGATCGTAATGTCATAGAACAACACCTGCTCCACAAACGGGTTTTTCCGAAGCACATCACTGGCGTATTCCGATGCTTTTGCCGAATCTAAAAAGCCCTGATAATAGGATATCTCAGGTATCTTTTCATCAAAAAAAGTATTAAACGGTTGTACGGACTGGTCAAAAACTTCCACTTTTCGATTATTGAACTCGGCTTCGACAAAATTCAGCATCATTGCCCTAGCCAAAATCATGGCCACCACAAAAAGGATGGTGACAAAGACGGCAAAAGCAATCAATAATCCAAAGTTTTTACGGTATTTGAGCTGATTGTTTGCCATCTGACTATTTCAGGTACTGCGCCAAAAAAGCTTCTATTTCTTGATAATAGTATATCATGTTTTCTTCATTCCGAAACCGTCGGCCTTCTTCTTCCCGATAGATATACTTAATAGCTGTATTGCTGTTCTTGACTTTCTGGACAAACTGATTGGCATCAGTCAGCGAGCTGAACCGATCCCTCCCTCCTTGCGCAAACAAAACGGGAATCTTGACCTTGTCGGCGTGAAAAACAGGTGAAATAGCCTTGAACATACTAGCCTCCTTAGCGGGGTTTCCAATAATATTATGATACAGTTTCACATATTGTTGATGATGAGGCGGGATTTCCTTGAAGTAGGTGAAAAGATTCGTATACCCCGACATGGAAATAGCGCAACGATAAAAGGATGAATTATAAATAGAAGCATATAGCGCAGAATACCCTCCAAAACCCGTTCCCATAATACCGACACGGTCTTTGTCCACAATGCCTTGATGTATTAGCCATGTTACGCCGTCAATGATGTCGGTTTGGATCTTCCCTCCCCACTCTTTGAAACCTGCTGCCCAAAATTGCTTTCCATAACCCGATGAACCCCGGTAATTCAACTGAAAGACCAGATAACCCCTATTGGCCAAAAACTGCACTTCGGCATCAAAATCTATGCTTTCGCGCCGATAGGGCCCATCGTGCACCAATACGACCACAGGTAATTTTCCTCTGGGGCCTTGAGCAGGATAAGTCAGATAACCATGGAGGGTAAGCCCGTCTCGCGCATTGAAACTGATGGGTTGCTTGGGCATCAAATTGACATCGCTCAATTTTGGATTTATCTCAGTCAACAACTCGGTCCTGTCCTTGTAAACGTCGTAATGATATATGCCACCGGCATTTACATCCGTGTAGATTTTAACGATCCAATGGTTCAAACTGGTGTCCACATCCAGCACGTCAACTGATTGGTCTTTAAATTTACGGGATAGTTTCGCAAAACTCTTGGCGAATCCCTCATGGAAAATATGAATCTCTTTCTTGTCCAGTGTATATTGGCTATATACCAATTGTTGCAGTCCCGAGGAGTAGCCCGCCGGCTCCAAGTCTACCTCATCGTGGCTATAGATCACACGTTCTTCCTTTCCGGTAGATGTGTTGTATTCCACCAAAACCAGTTTGTCTCGGTTGTCGTTGGACAGGGCATAAATATTTGTCAAAGAATTTTTCACATAGCCCAAAGGGCGAATTTGGGTTTGGTAATCCGTAATAGCTACCTGCGCAAATGGATCTTCCTCCGTAGGCCTATAGAGAATGGCTTCCTGTACGCTGTCACTTGTAACCGCCATTCTCACCTTACCATCCGGCGACATATACCAATTGGAGATATTGCCCGGATTTTGCGTAACCAACTGCGGACCTGAGCCATCTAAATAAATCCTGTACAGGTCAAAGACGGTTGAATCGCGCGTGTTAATGGAGGCCAGTAAATAATTGCCGTAACTTTTCTGAGGAGACAACAAGCGTAAACGAGAAGGCTTCATCGCCAGCAACAACTTGGTCTCTTCACTCGCTACTGCAATTGAATACAACCTTAAGCTATCCGTCGGTGCTTGGGTATTGGAAAAAACGATGGTAGAATCGGAAGCCCAGAAAAAATATTGGACATTTTGATCCGATTGGTGTGTCAATTGCTTCGATTGCTTTTCGTTCACCAGATCCAAGATAAAGATATTGCGGCAATGGTCTTCAATACCCAAATACGCAATTTTTTTTCCATCCGGAGATATCCTGAA
This sequence comes from Sphingobacterium wenxiniae, assembly GCA_040394995.1. GTDB lineage: Bacteria > Bacteroidota > Bacteroidia > Sphingobacteriales > Sphingobacteriaceae > Sphingobacterium > Sphingobacterium wenxiniae_A. The sequence goes on along the minus strand of JBEBRE010000109.1, from coordinate 1,456 downwards.
ATTGGTTCGCTCTGGTTTGACAAAAAAATCTTCTATAGGAATCAGCTCGCCACTTTTTTTTGAATCACGACAAGAAAACGAAATACAGAATGTGGCTATCGCAAAGCACAAAAAAACTATTCTACACATACCTACCAAATGTCTACTCCAAATATTAACATTTTTTTAATAATATTCCACAAATGCAACCTTATTTTTACAGGCAAAAGGCTTTTTGTCTGAAGTTTTCCCTGTTTAACGTTCAACGTTTTTTTAAACGACAAACCTTGCACTTTAAACCTTAAACTTTAAATTTTTACCTTTGCATATGATTCTATACAATGTATCCGTCATCATCGATGACAGCTCACATGCAGACCTATACCAATGGCTGATAGACACGTTGCGTGACAATCCTTTTGGGGCAAAATTATTGAAGATGCTCGATTCGCCCCATGAAGGCACCACGTATTGCATTCAGATTGTTGCAGGAGACGATGCCATAGCTGTTTTTCAACAGGAACTGCTTGTGCATTTACAAGATTACATCACAAAACATCATGCGGGAAAAGCTTTCGTCTTCGACAGCAGAATGGAATATATGGCCCTTGGCTAGCGATTTTCTTCTCCTCTTCTCTCCAAGTTTTCCTCGTAAGCCGGATTATAGATTACTTTGGGCGTCAGATAGTGCAACAGTATTAATCTCGAATAACGAAGGTTAAAGGGAGCCAACAAGAGGATGGCACCAAACAGAACACCTATATAAAGCCAAGGCGATTCGCTCTTGGTGAGCACCGCTGTCGCTACGCCTAAACTTACAACTTCTGCTACCGAAAAAGCATAGCTGACGTACATGGCCGCATAGAAATAACCCGGCTCTATCTCAAATTTAAGACCGCAATGTGGGCAGTATTCGTTCATCCTTTGCCTTTTAAAGCCATAAACCGGACCTTCAAACATTTTGCCAACCCTACATCGAGGGCATTTGGACTGAACGACCGCCGAAAATCTAGATGTTGCCATTCACATTGTTATTTTCAAAAGGCGCTATTTTCTTCTGTTGTGGTTTACGGTATTTGGTGTACCAAAGCACACCGATACCCACAGCAATGAGATACGGAATAGCCAATAAGAACAAGATGCCATCGTTCAGGCCCTTACCTTGCGTATTACCGTTTTTGACACTGTTTTCAGCGTTTAGCGAACACATGGCACACTGTGCTTGAGATAACGAAGGGTTCATTGCCTCTGTCATCAAAAACAATCCTAAAACAGCCAACAGAAACCGAAAATATTTCATAAAGCAAAGATAGGGAATAAAATAGAAGTCAGAAATCAGAATTGTTAATGGTTAATGAGTAATGGTTAATGAAGTACAGGAGTAATGATTCGTAATTATTAATTTACTTTCCTTTCGCTTCTACTTCCTGTATGATATAGATATCCTCGTTTTCCTTCTTCATCTTATAACGTTCGC
>JBEBRE010000108.1:0-10458 GCA_040394995.1 Sphingobacterium wenxiniae | reverse complement strand
TGATCTTAATGTTTGAAATGGCGTACGCCGGTGATGACCATGGCTACCCCTTTTTCATTGGCCATGTCAATAGATAATTGATCTTTAATGGATCCCCCCGGTTGTAAAACTGCCGCAACACCGGCATCTCCCGCAATTTCCACGCAGTCAGGGAAAGGGAAGAATGCATCGGAGGCCATCACACTTCCTTTGATATCAAAACCGAAAGATTGCGCTTTTTCGATGGCCTGTTTCAAAGCATCTACACGGGAGGTTTGTCCAACGCCGGAAGCCACCAAAGTGTTGTTCTTGGCAAATACAATCGTATTGGATTTGGTGTGTTTCACAATCTTGTTTGCAAAATAAAGATCCTTTAATTGCTCTTCCGTGGGCTTTGCCTCTGTTACGGTTGTCATTTCCAAAGGACCTTCCACTGTATTGTCTTTGTCCTGTAGAATGACGCCATTCAATAATGTTTTGAACTGCTCTTTTGGCAATTGTATTTCTTTCCGTTTTAAGATAATGCGGTTTTTCTTTGCTGTCAAGACCGACAAGGCATCAGCTGTATAAGCAGGAGCAATCAGCACTTCAAAGAACAGTTTATTGATTTCTTCAGCTGTTTCCTTGTCCACTTCACCGTTTGTAATCAAAACACCACCAAACGCAGATACCGGATCACAGGCCAACGCATCTATCCACGCTTGTTTAATGGTGGCGCGGGAAGCGGCACCACAAGCGTTGGTGTGCTTGAGGATGGCAAAGGTGGGTTCGGTGAACTCGTCGATAATGGCAACAGCTGCGTCTACATCTACCAAATTGTTATATGAAAGTTCTTTCCCGTTCAATTTATCGAACATCGCATCTAGATCGCCATAGAACGTGCCCTTTTGGTGTGGGTTTTCACCATAGCGCAAGGTTTGGGACTGTTGGACCGATTGTTTGAACACAGAAAGCGATTGCTCTTGGTTGAAATAGTGGAAAATAGCGGTATCGTAGTGCGAAGATGTATTAAATGCCCGCTTGGCAAATTCCTTGCGTTGCTCTAGGGAAGTCTGGCCTTCCTGTGCCGTTAGGATTTCTTCCAGCTCCCTGTAGTCGTTTTTGGAAGAAATAATGACTACATCGTTAAAGTTTTTCGCTGCGGCACGGATCAAGGAGATGCCACCAATATCTATTTTTTCAATAATGTCTTGTGCCGGTGCGCCGGAAGCAACGGTCTCTTCAAATGGATAAAGGTCGACAATGACCAAATCAATTTCCGGAATGTCGTATTGCGCTAATTGTTGCTGGTCGCTTTCCAGCGGTCGGCGTGCAAGTATGCCTCCGAATACTTTTGGGTGTAGTGTTTTTACACGTCCGCCCAAGATCGAAGGATAGCTGGTCAAATCTTCTACCGGAACAACGTCGACACCTTGTTCTCGGATAAATGCTTCCGTACCGCCTGTAGAGTAGAAAGTAACGCCATACTTGTTTAATAATTGAATAAGGGGAGCCAGGTTGTCTTTGTAATAAACTGAAACCAAAGCATTTTTAATCTTAACAGGATGATTCATCATTGTAATATTTGGAGCTGCAAAGATAAAAAATTAAAGCGTAATAATCTGTTGTTTTTTTACGATGACGTATAGTGCGGGAAGTTGCTTATGTCCAGCGTTAATTATATCGCTTCAATAAGTTCTCAATAACTTTAGGGAAGTACTGATGTTCTAATTGCTGTCCTTTAAACCGAATGACTTCCAAAGTGTCCTCTGGTTCAATTTTGAATCTTGCTTGGTGAATGACTTCTCCTTCGTCAAAATTTTCGTTTACGAAATGAATAGTAATGCCATGTTCTTCTTCACCAGCTGCCAAAACAGCCTTGTGCACTCTGTCGCCATACATGCCCTTGCCCCCAAACTTTGGCAAAAGGGCCGGATGGATGTTAATAATCTTGTTGGGAAAAGCTTGCAGTAAGTTTTGAGGAACAAGCCAAAGGAAACCAGCTAATACGACCAAATCAATTTCGAGCCTTTTTAACAAGTCGACCACTTCATTTGACTCGTAGAAAGCATGTTTGTCAAAAACATGGGAAGGTATTTCAAAGTTATCGGCACGTTGCAGTACATATGCTTCTGGGTTATTGCTTAACACCAAGGCAACTTCGGCCATATTGGAATATTTGAAATGCTCCATGATTTTTTGTGCATTGGATCCCGAACCAGAAGCAAAAATAGCGATGCGTTTCTTCACGATCATGTATCTATTGTGTTGTTTATTGATTTGTAATCAAATATACGCTATTTTTTGAAAAGTACAGTAATCTTGCGCTGTCCATACCAGAGCAACCGTGTCTCGGTTTTCATGAAAACCACAACTTATCCGGCCAGGGCGGATGAGGGCGTAGTCTTTATAGTTCTCTAAGCAAGGGAGGGATAGATTTGTGATCACGATATATAGGCTCCGACCAGTCAGCATCTATGTGTTTTTATGTCAATCTCTTTAGAAACTATACTATGTATTGTCTCTATGCAGTTCAAGACAAGGTCGGCACATACTCCTTTTGTTTACATGAATTATTTTTTTGGAATATTGTTCGTATTAAAATAAAGGAGGGTTGATTCATTCGCCTTGGTTTTGCTAAAGTTTGAACAGCTTCTGTAAAAATATGCGTTTTTCTTTAAAAAAATAATGGTATTCGTTGGGCCTAAGATACCCTCCCGGAATTGCATCGCTGGACAGCATAAAAAAATAATTCACTAACTGTTTGATACTTATAAAAATCTTTTTACCTTTGCAATCCCTTTGTGGGAATAGTGTGTCTTGAGCGAAGCCCTACTGCTTCGATGGACTTTAATTAATTTAATTTATAACATGTCAGGAATTATTGGTAAAAAAGTAGGAATGACCAGCCTGTTCGATGCGGAAGGGAAGAATATCCCTTGTACAGTAATTGAGGCTGGGCCGTGCGTGGTAACGCAGATACGTACGGTAGAGAAGGATGGCTACGAGGCTATTCAACTTGGCTATGATGACGCCAAGGAGAAGAACACGACAGCTCCTTTAAAAGGACACTTTGCAAAAGCAGGAGTGACTCCTAAGCGTAAACTGGTTGAATTCAAGACCTTCGAGGACGAGAAGCAACTGGGTGACACCGTGGATGTGACCATTTTTGAAGTAGGTGAATACGTAGACGTAGTCGGTACTTCTAAAGGTAAAGGTTTCCAAGGTGTTATGAAGCGTCACGGATTTGGTGGTGTAGGTGGTGCGACTCACGGTCAGCACAACAGGCTACGTGCCCCAGGTTCATTGGGTGCTTCATCATGGCCTTCACGTGTATTCAAAGGGATGCGCATGGCAGGTCGTACAGGTGGCGACAGAGTGAAAGTTCAAAACTTGCAAGTTTTGAAGGTTTATCCTGAGCAAAACCTAATCGTTGTTAGTGGTTCCGTTCCCGGAGCTAAAGGTTCATATGTAATCGTAGACAAATAGTAGAGATGGAAGTTAACGTATTAAATTTATCAGGTAAAGAAACAGGTGCCAAGGTGCAACTTCCTGAATCAGTATTCGGTGTAGAGCCAAACGACCATGCGATCTATTTGGATGTGAAACAATACTTAGCGAACCAACGCCAAGGAACTCACAAATCAAAACAACGTAATGAGATTGCGGGATCTACTCGTAAATTACACAAACAAAAAGGTACTGGTGGTGCTCGTGCGGGTTCTATCAAATCTCCATTGTTTAATGGTGGTGGTCGTGTATTCGGTCCTCAACCTCGTGACTATAGCTTCAAATTGAACAAAAAATTAAAGCAATTAGCACGTAAATCTGCATTATCTTACAAAGCACAAGAGAACAATGTTGTGGTATTGGATGAAGTGAACTTCGATTCAATCAAAACTAAGAACTACGTTGCTTTAGTAAATGCATTAAACCTTGCTGACGAGAAAACTTTATTGGTATTGCCAGCATACAATAACAATGTTTATTTATCAAGCAGAAACTTGAAGAAAGCAAAAGTTATCGTAGCATCAGATTTAAATACATACGATGTATTGAACGCTACGAAATTATTGTTAACTGCAGATTCTGTTAAAACTTTGGAGGAAGCATTCGCTAAATAATATGGAAATTATCAAAAAACCTATTTTAACTGAGAAAGCTTCATTGTTAACGGAAAAATTAAACCGTTACGCTTTCAAAGTAGATCATAGAGCAAACAAGATTCAAATCAAAGCTGCAGTAGAGCAAATGTTTGGTGTAACTGTATTAGCAGTAAACACAGCAGTTGTTGCGGGTAAGGCAAAAAGCCGTTACACGAAAGCAGGATTTGTTTCAGGAAGAAGCCCTAAATATAAAAAGGCCATCATTACAGTTAAAGATGGTGAAACTATTGACTTTTACAGTACACTATAATAAGAAATGGCAGTTAAAAGATTCAAACCGGTAACCCCTGGTACTCGTTTTAGAGTAGGTGCTGACTATTCGGACATTACTACTAATGTTCCTGAGAAATCGCTAGTCGTAGGCATCAACAAGAAATCAGGCGGTCGTAACAAATCCGGTAAAATGACTATGCGTTATATCGGTGGGGGACACAAGAGAGTGTACCGATTAATAGATTTCAAACGCGATAAAAAAGATATCCCTGCAAAAGTTGCCACTATCGAGTACGATCCAAACCGTACAGCTCGTATTGCCTTGTTGCACTACGTTGATGGTGAGAAACGTTACATCATTGCGCCAGCCGGTCTTACCGTTGGCCAAACGGTAATCGCAGGCGATAACGTAGCCCCAGAATTAGGTAATACATTGCCATTGGCAAACATTCCGCTTGGTTCCATCGTCCACAACATTGAATTGAATCCCGGTCAAGGCGGTTCAATCGCTCGTTCGGCCGGCACCTACGCGCAATTATCCGCTCGTGATGGCAAGTATGCCGTACTTAAAATGCCTTCAGGCGAGGTGCGCATGATCTTGTTGACTTGTGTGGCAACTATCGGTTCCGTATCCAATGCAGACCATGCAAACGAAGTATTGGGTAAAGCAGGTCGTAAGCGTCACTTGGGCCGTCGTCCTCGCGTTCGTGGTGTAGCCATGAACCCGGTAGATCACCCTATGGGTGGTGGTGAAGGCCGTGCATCAGGTGGTCACCCTCGTTCACGTACAGGTGTGTTGGCTAAAGGCTTCAAAACACGCTCTAAGAAGAAAGCATCAAATCGTTACATCATTGAGAGAAGGAAAAAATAATGGCTCGTTCAATTAAAAAAGGTCCTTATATCGATCACAACTTAGAAAGAAAAGTTCTTTCTATGAATGAAACAAACAAGAAGTCAGTAATTAAGACTTGGTCTCGTAGATCAATGATTTCACCTGATTTTGTTGGCCATACCTTCGCAGTGCACAACGGGAATAAATTCATTCCTGTCTATGTAACAGAAAACATGGTTGGTCACAAGCTTGGTGAATTCGCGCCTACGCGTACATTCAAAGGCCACGCAGAAAAGAAAAAATAATTAGGTAATGGAAGCAACAAAAAAACTCAAAAAATCTGTCTTGATCAGACAGCGCAAGGAGCAGGAAAAAGCTCAAGTAGGAGGAGCTTCTACTGCCAAGTTATTGAACTGCCCTACTTCGCCTCGTAAAATGCGTTTAGTGGTAGATCTTATCCGTGGCGAGAAAGTAGAAACAGCTCTTTACATCTTGAAGCATTCAGGAAAAGAAGCTGCTGCGCGCGTAGAAAAACTATTATTATCAGCTATCAAAAACTGGGAAGCGAAAAACGAAGGTGCTTCTTTAGAAGAAAGCGCACTATTCGTGAAGGAAATACAAGTAGGTGGCGGTCGTCAGCTAAAGAGATTGCGTCCGGCTCCACAAGGCCGTGGTTATAGAATTCGCAAACGTTCAAACCATGTAACTTTGGTAGTAGATAGTTTAAACAACGTAAACAACTAATTTAGAATAAGAATGGGACAAAAAGCAAATCCAATAGGTAGCAGATTAGGTATCATCAAAGGATGGGACTCTAATTGGTTCGGAGGCAACAACTATTCTGATAAGTTAGTTGAAGACGAAAAAATCAGAAAATATCTTTCTGTACGTATCGCAAAAGGTGGTGTAGCAAAAGTTGTTATTGAAAGAACACTGAAACGCATCACGGTAACGATCCATACAGCGCGTCCAGGAATCGTTATCGGTAAAGGCGGTCAGGAAGTGGACAAGATCAAAGAAGAGTTGAAGAAATTGACGAAGAAAGACGTTCAAATCAACATCTTTGAGATCAAACGTCCGGAGCTTGATGCTAAATTGGTAGCAGAAGGCATCGCTAAGCAACTGGAAGCACGGATTTCATTCCGTCGTGCCATGAAGACAGCGATTGCCTCCACTATGCGCATGGGTGCTGAAGGTATCAAGGTAATGTGTTCTGGTCGTTTAGGTGGTGCCGAAATGGCACGTACCGAGCAGTACAAAGAAGGCAGGACGCCTTTGCACACATTGCGTGCGGATATCGATTACGCATTGGCAGAAGCCTTAACAACTTACGGTAAAATCGGTGTGAAAGTTTGGATCTGTAAAGGAGAAGTGTACGGTAAGCGTGACTTATCTCCAAATATCGGACAGACATCAAACACGAAAACACGCGGAGGTAACGAAGGCGGTGGTGAGCGTCGTAATGATCGTGGCGACCGTAAAGGTGGTAGTCGTGGCGGAAACCGTGGCGGAAACCGTGGTGGTGCAAAAAGAGGTTAAATTAAATAATAAAGTTTAAAAAAATATCCGTCCTTCGGGACGGATTTAAATAAAATACGAACATGTTACAGCCAAAAAGAACAAAGTTCAGAAAGATGCAGAAAGGCCGCATGAAAGGCAACGCTTCACGTGGAGCGGAGTTGGCTTTCGGTTCTTTCGGAATCAAATCAATGGAGCCGGCATGGATCACCAGCCGTCAGATCGAGGCTGCACGTATTGCCGTAACACGCTATATGAAACGTGAAGGCCAAGTGTGGATCCGTATCTTCCCTGACAAGCCTGTTACGAAAAAACCTGCAGAGGTACGTATGGGTAAGGGTAAAGGTGCTCCTGAATACTGGGTAGCCGTAGTACGCCCAGGCCGTATGTTATTTGAAGCAGAAGGCGTGCCTTTGGAAGTTGCCAAAGAAGCGTTGCGTCTAGCTGCTCAAAAATTACCGGTTCAAACAAAGTTTGTGATACGTAGAGACTACGTAGAAGCATAAAACGTCGGTAATGTCAATAGGTTTAGCCTCGTAGCCGTTACCTACAAGGTGCTTTAAACTTTAAATTGATAACCCGACTATCACTGGAAACAATGAATCCATTCCGACCCGGTCGGAACAGTTTCATTACCATTTAAAAAAACAATTAACGTGATGAAAAATTCAGAAATCATCGAATTATCACTAGAGGAATTAACAGCTCGTCTCAAAGAAGAGAAGACTGCTCTAAACAAGTTGAAATTTGCACACGCTGTTTCTCCTATCGAGAATCCAAATGTTATCAAAGCAGCTCGCAAAACCATCGCCCGTATCTCTACAGAGATTACCAAGCGTAAAAATGCAGCAAAATTGGAACAAACAGCCTCTGAGGCGTAAAAAGTAAAGTCGAAATGGAAAGAAATTTAAGAAAAACAAGAATCGGCTTGGTAGTAAGCAACAAGATGAACAAATCTATCGTAGTGGCTGTAGAGCGTAAAGTAAAGCACCCTATCTACGGTAAGTTTGTGAAGAAAACTACCAAATTCAAAGCTCATGACGAAGAGAATACCTGCGGTATCGGCGATACGGTATTAATCATGGAAACTCGTCCGCTGAGTAAAACAAAGAACTGGAGATTAGTTGAAATTTTAGAAAGGGCTAAATAACATGGTACAACAGGAATCAAGACTAAATGTAGCTGACAATAGCGGTGCTAAAGAAGTTTTAGTGATCCGTGTATTGGGCGGAACGCGCAAGCGTTATGCATCTATCGGTGATAAAATTGTTGTTACCGTAAAGAGCGCTCTACCTTCAGGGAACGTGAAGAAAGGATCAGTTTCAAAAGCTGTAGTCGTACGTACAAAAAAGGAAATCCGTCGTAAAGATGGTTCTTACATTCGCTTCGACGACAATGCGGCAGTATTGTTGAATAATAACGATGAACCACGCGGAACGCGTATTTTCGGCCCTGTGGCCCGTGAATTGCGCGAGAAACAGTTCATGAAAATTGTATCACTAGCACCGGAGGTTTTATAATTATGGCACAAAAGAAAAAAACAACTACGCACAAACTCAAAATCAAAACAGGAGATTTAGTGCAGGTTATCGCTGGTAACTCTAAAGGTGTTCAAGGAAAAGTATTGCAAGTTTTAGTGGACGCTAACAGAGCTGTTGTTCAGGGCGCTAACATTGTGAAGAAACACACAAAACCCAGCGCAGCTAACCCTAACGGTGGCATCATCGAGAAAGAAGCTGCCATCCACATCTCAAACTTGGCTTTGATTGATCCTAAAACAGGTAAAACTACCCGTGTAGGACGCAAAGTAAACGCAGATGGTAAAATAGTTCGTTACGCTAAAAAATCAGGGGAGGAAATTAAATAATGACTTACGTACCAAGATTAAAAGCGAAATATGCGGAGGAAATCCGTACAACGCTAAAGGACAAATTCCAGTATAAGAGTGTTATGCAAGTTCCGAAGCTGGAGAAAATCGTGGTATCTCAAGGTATCGGAGCCGCTACCGCTGACAAAAAGTTGATCGACAACGCCGTTGCCGAACTGACTTTAATCACCGGTCAACAGGCTGTTCCTACGAAATCCAAAAAAGATATCTCAAACTTCAAATTGCGTAAAGGTATGCCGATTGGCGCACGTGTCACCTTGCGCGACAACAACATGTACGAATTCTTGGACCGTTTGGTTTCTGTATCGTTGCCTCGTATCCGCGATTTCCGTGGTATCAACGAAAAAGGTTTCGATGGAAGAGGTAACTACAATTTGGGTATCACTGAGCAGATTATCTTCCCTGAGATCAACATTGACAAGATCAACAAGATCCAAGGTATGGATATTACGTTCGTAACTTCAGCTGACAACGATGTAGAAGCGTTGGAGTTATTGAAACAATTCGGTTTACCGTTCAAAAATCAAAATACAAACAACAATGGCTAAAGAAGGATTAAAAGCACGCGAGTTAAAGCGTCAGAAATTGGTCGCTAAATATGCAGAGAAACGTGCGGCTTTGAAAGCAGCAGGTGACTATGTAGGTTTGGATAAATTACCAAAAAATGCTTCTCCGGTACGTTTGCACAACCGTTGCAAATTGACTGGTCGCCCTAAAGGATATATGCGCCAATTTGGTATCTCACGTGTGACTTTCCGTGAGATGGCTCTTGAAGGCAAGATCCCGGGAGTGAAAAAAGCTTCTTGGTAATCAGGAAAAAAACATTTACTTTTGCCCGGATAAACCCGAAATGGGTTTATCGGGTTTTTTCGTAAAGCAATTTTTTTAACAGGCAATAGGTCTTGGACTTCGGTTAGTCCGGGAAACCATTGTTATAATTTTATCATCATAATGAATACAGATCCAATAGCGGATTACCTTACACGAGTAAGGAATGCCATTAAGGCCAACCACAGGGTTGTTGAAATTCCTGCATCGAACCTGAAAAAAGAGATCACCAAAGTTCTTTTTGACAAGGGTTACATTGCTAATTACAAATTCGAGGAAGACGGACCTCAAGGCTCTATCAAGATCGCATTGAAGTACCATCCGATTAGCAAGATTCCGGCTATTCGCACTTTGACACGTGTGAGTAAACCTGGTTTAAGAAAGTATGCAGGCGTTGAAGACATGCCTCGCGTTTTGAACGGTTTGGGTATTGCTATCCTGTCTACTTCCAAGGGAGTGATGACAGATAAAGAAGCCCGCGTACAAAATGTAGGTGGCGAGGTTTTATGTTACGTTTATTAATCAGGTAAAAACACAAAAGAAATGTCAAGAATTGGAAAAGCGCCCATTGCTATTCCCTCGGGAGTATCAATCACTGTATCCGACAAAAATCTGGTTACGGTAAAAGGGCCAAAAGGCGAATTAACGCAACAAGTGGACAGTGACATCACTGTTAAACAAGAAGACGGCAATATCGTAGTGACACGTCCTACGGAACAAAAAAGACACAAAGCTTTGCACGGTTTGTACCGTGCGTTGATCAACAACATGGTTGTAGGGGTCACTGAAGGTTACAAAACGACACAGGAACTGGTTGGTGTAGGTTACCGTGCCAACGTTTCGGGAAATACGCTGGAACTCGCTTTGGGATTCTCTCACCCAATTGTTTTTGTATTGCCAAAGGAAGTTAAAGCAACGACTACTGCTGAAAAAGGTAAGAACCCGACTATTACATTGGAGTCTACCGACAAACAGTTGATCGGTCAGATTGCCGCGAAAATCCGTAGCTTCCGTAAGCCTGAGCCTTACAAAGGAAAAGGTATCAAGTTTGAAGG
>JBEBRE010000107.1:0-10612 GCA_040394995.1 Sphingobacterium wenxiniae | reverse complement strand
TTATACAAATACAGATCAAAAAGGCATTGTACCTAACAACACTTTTAAAAGAAATAGCTTTACGGCGGCGGCAACTACGAAATTGGGAGAATTAGTATCTTCCTCAACTTCAATTAGCTATGTGAACTCGCGTAATAATAGAATGTTGGAAGGAAACGGATCACAATCTTTCTTGTATGGACTTAACTTTGCTCCTGTTAGTTTTGATATGAAAGATGCCTACGAAAAATATGGTAACCTTTCTTGGCAGGCTTCTGACATTGCTACCTCAGGCTTCAATAATCCTTTTTGGCTAGTTAATAATAATTCCCGTCCAAGTACGGTAAACCGTTTTGTTGCATCTAACGAGATAACTGTTGATCTACTGCCTTGGTTGAAACTGATTAATCGTGCGGGATTAGATACTTATACGGATTTGTTGGAAGAGAGAATCAATATCGGCACAAAAGGAATACCTAAAGGGCGTTATTTCTCCGGTCTAATTAGCTACAAACAATGGAACAATGATTTAATGCTGTCCGCAAATTATGATATTAACGACGATTGGACAGTTTCTGGGCTTATCGGTACAAACTATAATGATCGTTCTTATAATCGTAGAACGGTTAGAGGCTTGGATTTAAATATTCCAGGGTTTTATGATATATCTGCTATGGCTACTCAGCAGGCTCTTCAAGCTGATTGGCATCGCCGACTAGTAGGACTTTACGGTTCTGCTACAGTAGATTTCAAAAATTATTTGTATTTGAACCTTACAGCTCGGAATGATTGGTCTTCTACATTGCCAGTCGGTAATAATTCCTTTTTCTATCCATCAGTATCATCTTCCTTTGTTTTTTCTGAAGCATTTGACTTAGCAAATGATTATTTTTCGTTTGGTAAAATAAGAGCTTCTTTAGCAATGGCGGGGAATGATGCTCCTGTTTATTATACAACACAGACCTATGTGCAGGCTAATCCGGGAGATGGTACAAGGGGGGATATTATTTTTCCATTTAATGGAATCAATGGTTTTCTGAGTAGCAATATAATGGCGAGTAATGATTTACAGCCGGAGATTGTGACGGAATACGAGTTAGGTACAGAATTGAAATTCTTTAAAAATCGTTTGGGATTGGAGTTTTCGTATTATAACAAAACAAGTAATAAGCAGATTCTTTCCCAGCCAATCGCCCCGAGTACAGGTTATTCCAGTCGAGTAGCAAATGCGGGTGAAATTGTCAACTCGGGTATTGAGCTTGTATTGGACGCAAATCCAGTCAAAACAGAAGACTTTACGTGGAATTTACTTGCGAATTTCGCAAAGAACAAATATCAACTAAAATCGATCGCTGAAGGCGTACCTAATATCTTTATTGGAGGGTTTACTTCTCCCCAAGTTCGTATTGATAAAGATTATGGTTATGTGATTTGGGGACAGGGATTCAAGACGAACGAAAACGGCCAGACTTTAATCGATGATGACGGACTGCCCGTTTTGGCAGATGATTTAGGACCAATTGGTAACGTGCTTCCTGATTGGACCGCAGGCATTCGTAACACATTCCGTTACAAAAATGTTGCTTTGTCAGGTTTGTTCGACATTAGAACAGGTGGTAAAGTTCTAAACCTAGACTTGTATTATGCTACTTATTATGGGTCATCTGCGGTGACGGAAGATCGGGGCTCTACGATGGTTTACGAAGGAATTAGAGAATCTGATGGGCAGCAAAACACAACTGAGGTACTAAAGGATCAAGCCTATTATCAAAACTGGTTTTCTGCGGTAGACCAAAATTTTGTTGAAGATGCCGGTTTTATTAAACTTAGAGAGCTTACGTTGAGCTATACATTGCCAAAGAGCTGGTTATCGCGCGCAAAAATTGATGAAATATCTTTGTCCGCAACGGGCAGAAACTTGTGGATTAAGTCTGATTTCTCATATAAAGATCCGGAAGGTAGTTTGTTAGGTAATAGTGTTCAGGGGCTTTATCACTCACTTACACCAGGCTCTAAGGGATTCACTTTTGGAGTTAACGTTAAATTTTAAATTTTATGAAAAGGAAAAATTATATTCTATCGATATTTTTGATGTTGATGTCGTTTTCGATTATTACATCATGTAATAAGCATTTGGACATCAATGCGGATCCAAATAGTCCTACAGATGTTCCTGAGGATTTAATGTTGTCTGCTTTGCTTTCAAATTTCTCATACGAAGTTTTAGGCGGATATCCCGTTCGCGTTACTGGTCTATGGACGAAGCATATAGCTTATGCGACAGATGGACCTCATGAAGGAAATTATTGGATCACAACGAATGACGTGAACAATCTGTGGACCTTTTATTCTTATACCGATGTGATGAACAACGCATACATTTTAAAGAATAAAGCTACTGAAAACGGAAATCCTCATTATAGTGCAATAGCAAAAATTATATTAGCTTGGAATTTGTCTATTGTGACTGATTTATATGGAGATGCACCATATTCAGATGCCTTTAAAGGACAATCGGGAATATTGAAGCCAAAGTATGATTCTCAAGAAGACTTATATAAATCCATCCAAATATTGTTGGATGAAGCTATTACTGATGCGTCAGCTACTGAAAATAATCTAGAGCCATCTGTAGACGACTTTGTATATGGTGGCGACATGGAAAATTGGATTAATTTGGCACATTCTCTAAAGGCAAGGTTTTATTTGCGATTGTCTAATGCTCCCGGATACTCAGCATCGACACAGGCGCAGTTGGCATTAGATGAATTGGCAAAAGGTGCGATTACTTTAGCCACGCAACCCGAATTTGCATATTATGCATCCACAGGTGCGGAAAACCCATGGTATCAGTTTGCTATTGATGGGAAATGGAGTACCACTAATCGTCCTTCTCAATATTATGTTAACAAATTGTTGGCGTCTGACGGCCCTCGTTTAGCCTTTCAGGTCACCAAGGTTGTTGCGGGAACGAATGTTGAACCGGATAATGTTGGTAAATATATCGGCGTTGTAAACGAGGCTCCAGCGATATCACTCGGCAATTTCTCTGCAATAGGACCTTTTTATAGTGCAAAGGAAGCTCCTTTGTATTGGTTTGCTTATCCTGAAATAGAGTTTATCAAGGCAGAAGCAGAATTTCTCAAGGCAAATAAAGTTGTCAACTCTGCTATTGAAGTGGCTTACGATAAGGCTGTTAGGGCTTCGATGGATTTTTACGGAATAAGTGAAGAAGATGCAGATGCCTATCTTGCTGCAAATCCCCTAAGTTCCAATGCTGATGAAGCATATTCACAAATTATGAGTGAAAAGTACATTGCTAATTTCCTTCAGTTCGAGTCCTATAATGATTTTAGAAGAACAGGATATCCCGAACTACCTATTAATAATGATACCTATCCTGGCGCTCCGTTAGATCAAGCTCCAAGACTTCAACAGATTCCTGTTCGTTTCCCTTATCCATCAGCAGAACGACAATATAACAACGACAATATTCCGTCTGACATTCCAACAGAGCCATTGCAAGCAATGGTTATCAAAGTGTGGTGGGATGCAAATTGAGAATGACTAATATTTTGACTGTAAAAACAGGGCCTCCATCATTGGAGGCCCTGTTTTTTTAGTTAATTACCCACCGAAAGGGCGCTTTATATAGTAAAATTTGAAAGAACCGAAGAATGGCAAATAGTGGTTGCCTACACGTATTGTGTTTAATGAAACAAACACGTATATTTGTTTTAAGGAGGAAATCATGAGCACAAAATTGACTTTAACACTCGAAAAGAAAGTTATCGAAACGGCCAAAGAATATGCAAAAGAAAAAGGACAGAGTCTTTCCGAACTTGTTGAGAATTATTTCAAACTGATAACCGAGGATAGAAGAAAAATTGAACCTAGACAACTTTCCTCTAAAGTTCAAAAACTTCGAGGGATAATAAAGACCGATGAAGATGTTGACTATAAACAAGTTTTAGCAGAAGAATTATCTAGAAAATATGGTCTTTAAATTGTTTATAGATACTGATATAGTCATTGATTTTTTTACAGATAGGGCACCCTATGCAAACCCTGCAAGTGAACTTTTTGAACTTAGTGAAAAGGGAGCCGTTGTTTTGCATTTATCAGCTGTAAGCATTAATAACATCTACTATATCGTGAGAAGGTTTTTAGGACATAACAAGACACTCAAAGCCGTGGAAACACTGGCAGAGATGACGAAAATTATTGGAACGACAAAAAAAGAAATTTTACAAGCGTTGAAGAACAATTTCACAGATTATGAAGATTCTATTCAATATTCTACCGCTTTAACTATTAGCGGATTGGATGCAATTATTACCCGAAATATAAAAGATTATAAAAGTGCGGATATCGCTGTTATGACTCCCATAGATTTCTTAAAAATGTTTCAAAAGAATAACAGTTAGTATCCTCTTCATCTCGACGAGGATAGAGGGAGATGAAAGCTTAACATATAAAAAAATAAGAACAGTCCTTACTCTTTATTTTTAAAACGCATTCTTCCACATCATGCTTTCGACTGGGCGGATGGTTTTGCGATTGTATTTAGCGTTTCCTTTCGTATTGTATAAGGTTTCGATATCGCCTTCCACGACAAAATAGATCAGTTGACCAATGGGCATACCGGCATATACCCTTACCGCTTGGGCGACTGAAATTTCCAACGTCCAGGTGTTGCAAAAGCCCACATCGCCTTTTCCGGCTGTAGCATGAATATCGATACCTAAGCGGCCAGTGCTCGATTTACCTTCTAGAAAAGGAACATGTCCATGTGTTTCTGTATACTCGAGTGTAACCCCGAGATAGAGCCTGCCCGGTTGCAACACATAACCCTCCTCAGGAATTTCAAAATGTTCGATCTCATTGTGTTTTTTTGCATCCAACTCTTCGCTTATGTAGGTCGCTAAATATTTACCCAAGTGTACGTCATATGAATTTGTACCTAGACATTTTCTGTCAAAAGGTTCGATGACAATGGATCCTCTTTCGATTTCTTCTAAAATTCTCTTATCTGATAATATCATGTTGTGTCGCTTAATATGCTTGTTCCCAAGTCGTTTATAAGGGGACATCAAAAATACACTATTGCTTTTATTCGAGCAACTTTATATGCGTGTTCGAAGAAAGAATTTTTATTTTTTGCGCCACGAAATCTTTACTTTTGATGTATGGCATTAGCATATCTTAGAGAATTGGACGAGCAAACCAAATTGGCCATTTGGAAAATTGAAGAAACAGCGGATGAATTGCTGAGTAGGCTACAGTTGGACGCTCGTGAAAAAGCAAAGCTGGAAAGTTTGAGCAAGGGCAAGCGGACATTGCACTGGCTTGCGACGCGGGTTTTGTTGCGGTATTTGCTGAAAACGGAAGAATATATTGACTGTCCGTCTGATGAGAACGGTAAACCTTACCTTCCGGATTTTCCATATAAAATTTCATTAACCCATTCTTATGAGTATGCAGGTGTGATGATGAGCACCCAAGGTCAATGTGGCATTGATTTGGAAATCGTGAAGGAAAAGGTATTGCATATCAAAGAGAAATTCATGAAGCCAACAGAATTGAGTTTTATCCAGGGAGGAGACAACATTGAGCAGTTATATGCTTGTTGGTGCGCGAAGGAAGCGGTGTATAAGCTTCAAGGCAATAAGGGTGTGTCTTTTTTGGAGGATATGACCATTCTCCCATTTCAATATAAGCCTCAGGGCGTCATGACGTTGCTATTAAAAAAAGAAGGAAAAATGCGCGCTTTTCAAGTGTATTATGAAAAATTCCAACAGTATATGTTGGGATTTGTCGTAGAGTAATTATATTGCACATAAGAATAAATTTCCAAGTCTGATAAAAATATACATATGTTACCAAAAATTGATTTCACGACAACCCAAGCGTATAAGTATCTAACGGATCATTATATTACCCTTAATGAAAAAACATTGAAAGATCTCTTTGTGGCAGACCCGTCACGCTTTGAGAAATTTTCGGTTCAATTGCACGATATCTTATTGGACTATTCCAAAAATAGGATCGACGATCAAACGATGGCGCTATTGATACAGTTGGCCAAGGAATGTCAGTTGAATGAAGCTATTCAGGCCATGTTTAATGGTGAGAAGATTAATGAGACTGAAGGCCGTCAAGTATTGCATACCGCGTTGCGCAATCGGTCGGGGAACCCAATTGTCGTGGACGGAGAGGATGTGATGCCCAAGGTGAACGCGGTGTTGCAACACATGAAGGATTTTACGCATCGCATCTTGTCGGGCGAGTGGAAAGGCTATACCGGGAAAGAAATTACAGATGTGGTAAACATCGGGATAGGTGGTTCTGATTTGGGACCCGTGATGGTAACCGAGGCCTTGAAAGCTTATAAAACACGTTTGAACCTCCACTTTGTTTCCAATGTAGACGGTACCCACATTGCCGAGACGTTAAAAAAACTAAATCCTGAAACCACCTTGTTTTTGGTAGCTTCCAAAACCTTCACAACGCAGGAAACCATGGCCAATGCGGCCTCTGCAAAAGTATGGTTTTTGCAATCAGGCGCAACACACGCTGATGTAGCCAAGCACTTTGTGGCCTTGAGTACAAATGCTAAGGGGGTTTCTGAATTTGGCATTGATACGGCCAATATGTTTGAGTTTTGGGACTGGGTAGGCGGTCGTTACTCGTTGTGGTCAGCCATTGGGCTTTCCATCTCTTTGGGCATAGGATTTGACAACTTTGAAGAGTTGCTGCAAGGAGCTTACGAAGCCGATGTCCATTTTAAGGAAGCAGTGTTTGAGGAAAATATTCCGGTTATTTTAGGCTTGCTGGGCATTTGGTATAATAATTTTTTTAATGCTGAAAGCCATGCCATTCTCCCATATGACCAATATCTGCATCGTTTCGCTGCGTATTTTCAACAAGGTGATATGGAGAGCAACGGCAAGTATGTAGACCGTAACGGCAATCGGGTAGAATATGAAACAGGCCCCATTATCTGGGGCGAGCCGGGCACCAACGGCCAACATGCGTTCTATCAGCTGATTCATCAGGGCACGAAGCTGATTCCCTGCGATTTCATCGCCCCGGCCATCTCGCACAATCCTATTGGTAATCATCACCAGTTGTTGCTGTCCAATTTTTTTGCGCAGACCGAAGCGTTGATGAACGGAAAAACGGAAGAAGAAGTCGTGGCCGAATTACAGCAATTGGGAAAATCTCCGGAGGAGATCGAAAGCCTGAAGAACTTTAAGGTGTTTGAAGGCAATAGACCGACCAACTCCATTCTTATTAAAAAAATTACGCCCCGAAGCTTGGGAATGCTGCTAGCGTTGTACGAACATAAAATCTTTGTGCAGGGCATTATATGGAATATTTTCAGTTTCGACCAATGGGGTGTGGAGTTAGGTAAGCAGTTAGCTAATAAGATATTGCCGGAACTGGTTAGCAATGCTCCAGTGTCAAGCCATGATGGATCGACTAATGGACTGATCAATCAATATAAAGCTTGGCGGGATTAGGACGCGATGGGTGCATGACAAAAGTCCGTTTTTATGTCATGTCGACGATAGGAGACATCTATTAGTTGGAAAGATAGATTCCTCCTACCGTCGGAATGACAATGGTTTTTCAACAATCTGCATTTTGTCGTGCGCCCGGACGCGATTTATATGGCCTTATTCCGTTAGAAATTATATATTTTTGCCTCTATGGATTCGCAAAGAAAAGTTCGGGTGCGTTTTGCGCCAAGCCCTACCGGAGGTTTGCACCTGGGGGGTGTTCGTACAGCATTGTTCAATTACCTTTTTGCCCGCCAACACGGTGGAGATTTTATCCTTAGGGTAGAAGATACAGACCAAACACGTTTTGTGCCTGGTGCAGAAGAATATATTATGGAATGTTTGGATTGGTGTGGTATTTCGCCCGATGAAAGCCCCGATAAACCAGGCCCATTCGGACCTTATCGGCAAAGCGAACGTAAGCCGTCCTATCGGCAATATGCCGAACAACTTGTTCGGGAAGGCTATGCGTATTATGCTTTCGATACAGCTGAAGAACTAGAAGAACAGCGCAAGTTGCAACCCAACTTTCGATATTCACATGAAAACCGCATGCAGTTGCGAAATTCGTTGAGTCTGTCGGAAGAAGAAACGCAAAGATTATTGGCTGAAGGCCATCCCCACACTATCCGTATCAAAATACCTGTGGGTGAAACGGTATCTTTTGAGGATATGATCCGTGGCTACGTTTCTTTTGATACCGATTTGGTGGACGACAAGGTTCTGTTAAAAGCCGATGGTATGCCGACGTATCATTTAGCCGTTGTGGTGGACGACAAAGCAATGGAGATTTCCCATATCTTCCGTGGTGAAGAATGGTTACCTTCGGCACCGGTGCATATCCTGCTGTGGGAATATTTGGGTTGGAAATCGTCTATGCCGCATTGGGTGCACCTGCCATTGATTCTGAAACCGGATGGTCACGGCAAATTAAGTAAACGTGACGGCGATCGTTTGGGGTTTCCGGTGTATGCCATGAATTGGAGAGATCCGAAGACAGGCGATTTAACAAAAGGATTTCGCGAAATGGGCTTTTTGTCCGAAGCTTTTGTCAATATGTTGGCGCTATTAGGCTGGAATGACGGTACTGATCAAGAAATTTTCACCATGGCAGAAATGATTGCCGCGTTTTCGATTGACCGCATCAGCAAGTCAGGTGCTAAATTTGATTTTGAAAAGGCCAAATGGTTCAATCACGAATGGATTAAGCGAACTGACAATATCCAACTGTTACCACAAATACAAGCGATTCTACAACAGCATGAAGTTTTGGCTACCAATGATACGTACATGGGGGAGGTGCTGTCACTCATCAAAGAGCGCATGACTTTTGTAGAGGATTTTTGGGAACAAGCCTCTTTCTTTTTTACGGCTCCGGAGGCATATGATGCCGATGCTGTAAAGGCGAAGTGGAATACTGATAAGACAGCCTTTTTTCAACAAATTGCTACTGATTTTAGCCTGTTGGAAAATTGGACTCCAGAAGTTATTGAACCCTTTTTCAAAGATAAAATAGCCACGTCAGGTATGAAAATAGGAGAGTTGATGATGCCTTTCCGTATCATGTTGGTAGGAGGGAAGTTTGGCCCGGATGTGTTCCATATCGCGGCGCTTTTGGGTAAAGAGGAGGTAATTAGGCGCATACATGTCGCATTGCCCACTTTTGTATAAAACAGTTTTTAATTTTATTAGCCAGAGCAACGCCCTGGCTAATAAAATTAATAGATTTAATCATTATTTTTCCTATCTTGGAATCTCTAAACCTTAGAAACAATGAAAAACAATTCATTTTATTTAATTGCATTATTCATTTCTCTTCTTTTTTCGGCTTGTTCAACAACCAAACAGGTGGCCCAATATCCAGAAGAAAAGTTGGATTGGAAGCTTGGTGCGCAAGCATATACCTTCCGTCTGTTCACATTTGCAGAAGCCCTTGACAAAATAGGCAGTGCGAAAATGCGTTATGTAGAAGCTTTTCCAGGGCAAACGATTGGTGCGGGTAATCAGGAAAAAATGAACTATACCCTGTCTGCAGAAGGGAGAGCTTTTGTCAAAAAACTATTAAAAGAGAAAAAAATTACGTTGCATGCTTTTGGTGTAACCGATGGGAAGGACGCCAAGGAATGGGAAGATATATTTGCTTTTGCAAAAGATATGGGCATAAAAGTCATCACTTGTGAGCCCCGGCGAGAGCATTTAGATATTATCTCTGCCTTATGTGATAAATATGATGTGAAAGTGGCAATTCACAATCATCCTGAACCGTCACACTATTGGAATCCGGAAGTTGTTCTGAAAGCCTTGGAAGGCAGAAGTGCCAAGATGGGTGCCGCGGCAGATGTAGGGCATTGGATGCGTTCAGGACTAGATCCGGTGGCTTGTTTGAAACAATTGCAAGGTAGGGTCACGCATTTGCATTTTAAGGACTTGAATGCTTTTGGCGATAAACACGCACACGATGTGCATTGGGGCACGGGAAAATTACCCTTAAAAGCGGTTATTGAAGAGCTGAAAAGACAGCGGTTTAATGGCATGCTGTCTGCCGAATATGAATACAATTGGGAAAATAACACAGACGATGTGAAGCAGAGTGCCGCTAATTTGAGAGCGTTGCTGTAAAAGATAGGAGTGTCTTCTAAAAAGCAGCAGACCCTATTGTTTTTGTCATTCCGAGGCATGAGGAACCCGAAGGGCTCATCGAAGATAATCTATCTATTAACGCAAAAAAAGCTATATTAACTTAAGTGCGGGATAATAAATAATGTCACCGCTATCATCGCCTTTGGCGAGACACTGCGCGGCTTTTTTTTACTGAAATTCATTTTTTACCATCATTTCGGTTTCCGATTCTCGCATTGGCGTCAAGTTAACGCGTTTTTTGTCATTTCGACTGAAGGGAGAAATCTATAAAAGAGTAGGGAATAAATCTTTAAATCTATAGATTCCTCCTCGTGCCTCGTCGGAATGACAATATAGTCTCTGTTAAGTTGACGCGTATGCGAATGCATTCGGGAAGCTAAATATCTGTAGAAAATTAACAGCCATTTCCAGTTGCTCCGTTAGGTGCA
>JBEBRE010000106.1:0-10767 GCA_040394995.1 Sphingobacterium wenxiniae | reverse complement strand
TTGATTTCATTGGTCGTGGATACTGTCGTGAAAATCGTGGAGTATGATTTGGCATGGATAGCCTCCATCATACACATATATGACAATACGGCTTTGTTCTGCAAGGAGCTGATATGGTCGATGATTTTGGGCATGCCCGTATGGCTTTGCAAGGTGTCGAGCAATGTCAGTCCTCCTAATGCTTTTTTATAGCATTCTTTCATGTCCCAGCTCAATCCCTTCCAGCTGTCGATGTCTTTCGAAGGAATATATTCGGTATCAATCCAAAATTGCTTGATGTTTTGCTCCCAAAACATCAGCACATAATCGTTCTCAGGTGTGTTCCAGTTTACAGCTGTATATTGTTTCATTATTAAAATTAGACGTTAGATATTAGATAATAGACGTTAGATATTAGACCATAGACATGAGCAATTTATCTAATGTCTCAAATCTATGGTCTTTTGTCTTTTTATTATGCGGAGCAAGAGATACACTCTTCGATGGTCGATTTGCGTGTACGGGTGTAATACAAGGACTTCAGTCCAAGTTTATGTGCATAGATGTAATATTTTGCCAAGTCCCGTGTGCTGTCTTTCGAATTGGTATGCAAGATGGTAGACACTCCTTGGTCGATGTGGCGCTGGATAACAGAGATCAGTTTCAACACCTTATATTGATCCATATCATAAGCCGACTTGAAGTAGAAATAATTGTCGTTTGTCAAGTAAGGCATCGGATAATACGTCGTGCTGTCGCCATACTCGCGTACTTCGATGATGTCCACGATTGGCATCACAGATGCGGTGGCGTTCATGATGTACGACGTGGATTGATTTGGCGCAATAGCTAAGCGGTAGGCATGGTAAATCCCGTGTTCAGCCACTTGTGCTTTTAAGTTCGCCCAGTCTTGGCTTGTCGGAATATGGATGCCGTCAAACAGTTCTTTTACTTTGTCGGTCTGCGGTGTATACTCTCGTGAGGTATATCTGTCAAAGTATGTGCCGTCAGCATAGGCTGACTTCTCGAAACCTGTGAACGTTTGTCCACGTTCTTTGGCGATTTCCATGGATGCCTCCAATGAGTAGTAGTTCATCATCATGAAAAAGGTATTGGCAAAATCCAAGGCCTCTGTGGATTCATACATGATGAAGCTCTTTGCTAAGTATCCATGTAGGTTCATCGCGCCTAAGCCTACGGAATGCAATTCGCGGTTAGCCTTGGCAATGGAAGGAACCATATCGATGTTCGTAACATCAGTAACCACCGTTAAGGCACGCATGGCGGTTTTTACGGTTTCTTTGATACGCTTGTTATCCATCACGGTAGCGATGTTCAAAGAGCCTAAGTTGCAAGAGATACCGTAACGGATAGTGTCTTCCTTACCATAGATTTCGATGTCCGACACTTCGGAAACCTGCATGATCTCTGTACACAAATTGGAAAACTTCACGCTACCGACACCGTTCAGAGCGTGTACACGATTGGTGTTTTCCTTGAAGAAAATATACGGGTAACCCGATTCTTTTTGGGTTTGGGCTATTTTCACCAAGAGGTGACGGGCGTTGATTTTTTTCTTTTTGACGTTCGGATTGGTGATCAGCTCATCATACATCAGGTCCATATCCATTTCGTCCAAGTACTGGCCGTATTCCTGCATCACAGTATGCGGATAGATAAGGTAGCAAGCTTCATCTTTCTCTGCCAATTCCATGAATTTATCCGGCACAATGATACCGATGGACAAGGACTTGATGCGCACCTTTTCGTCGACATTGATCTTCTTACAATCCAAGAACTCTTCAATGTCGGAGTGGAAAATATTGAGGTAAACCGCTCCCGCACCGGGACGTTGGCCGAGTTGGTTGGCATAAGAAAAGGTATCTTCCATGATTTTCATGATGGGCAATACACCTCCTGCACGACCGTCTACGCCTTTGATGGCTTCGCCACGGGCACGAATCTTGGAAATGTTGAACGAAACCCCGCCTCCGATGGAAGATAGTTTCATTGCTGAATCAACCGCATAACCAATACCGTTCAGGTTGTCGCCAATCTCATCCAAGAAACAGGAGACCAATTCACCGGAACGTTTTTTTCCAGCGTTCAAGAATGTCGGGGTAGCAGGCTGATATTCTTGATTGATCATGATTTCGGCATACTCGATAGCTTTTTGCACACCTTCTTGACGGGCCAAGAACAAGGATACCGCCACGACACGGTCTTCATAGCGCTCCAAGAACTTCTCGCCGGAGTCGTCGCGCAATGCATAGCTCTGGAAGAACTTGAAAGCGGCCATAAAGGATTGAAAACGGAATTTCTTGGCATGTACATAACTGTACACTTGTTCCATTTCTTCGAAGGTAAACCATTCGTAGAAATTGATGTAATAATTGTTTTCAATCAGATAATCGATTTTCTCCTTTAGTGTATAAAAGAAAACCGTGTTTTTGTTGACGTGCTCCAAGAAATAGGCGCGCACAGCTTCCTTGTCTTTATGCAAGCTGTACTCGTCATCATGCTTAATCATGATTTCATTGTTAAGCAATATCCAGTTTTTTGCTACCTCGTTTGCTATCATTGTATTGGTTCTTTATGATGTCTATAAATTGATTGATGTCCTCCATGGTGCCTGAAAGCTCAAATTTCATGGCCAGAGGCACATCGTAATCTTCGGATACTTTATCGGCTGCCAAGCCAAAGTTTCTGCCCCAGTTTCTGTTGCCGCTTGATGTGACAGAATAGATTTTTTCGGCATGGTTATCCATAAACAATTTCGTGTTGTCCGGCACGCACCCTAATTTGGTGGTGTACGTGATCAAGTGTCCGGATGCTTGAATTTCCAGATCTTCTTCTATCTTATGCGCCTGCCAGCCGGTTATTTGGATAACCTTGTTGATAAAGCGTTGAACATTTCCGGTTTTCGAATCGTAATATAGATGAACCATGATTACTGTTGTTTGCCGTTATACTTACTGTGCTATTGTCGCCAATTCTTCGGGTTTGAAACCGATGATGCGTTGCTGTATCTCTTCGTTATCCAGAACGATAACGGTTGGAACAGTTCTAATTTTAAACTTAGCTGCCAAGTCTGGTTGATCGAAAGGGTTTATGGATTCATAGCTGATCCCTTTGTTGTCTAAGTAAGCCGACACTTGAGCGCATGGTGCGCAGTCATTTTTTTCAAATTTAATGATTCTTGCCATGTTGTTGTAAGTTTAATATTTTTGGGATATTGCTATCCCAACAATGAAGTTAAAACACGAATACTTGACCCTGGTCCGAATCAAGTAGAACAAATATCCTATATTTTATTCCCGAGCGGTAGCGATATTTTTCCACAGCCGATATCGCTACTGGCCTAAAAGGCGTTTGTAGAAGTGGAAATGTTTGCAAAGCGCTGTTATTTAGCTTTTAATAAGATGTGGATAACTTTAGAATTTGTTTTTTCACAGGGTTTTTGTACATGATTTTGTTTGTTTGACTTATGTCAAAAAGATGTAGAAAATTCATTTTTTCTTTTGCCGAAAAACCACCCTCTCTCACCACATTTCCCCAATTATTCGTATACTGTATATGTAACAGTATTGGGACATTCGGTTTTTTGCCGATTTTTGCTGATTTATGCATTCTTTACTCTGTTATGATTTGCTATATTTGCACCTTGAAAAAATGATAACGCTGTCACCTAATATTAGGAAGATTACAATCAGGATAGTAGGAAATGTCAGCAAACCGTATATGACCATTAAAAACTATACATCAATGAAATATTTATCTCCATTTTTTATCGTGCTGTTCTTGGTGGCCTCTTGTGGCACAAAAAAAACCAAGAATGATGAGACGTCCAAAGAATTTGCTAACGGAGCCGTGATAACAGCCCATCCGTTAGCTTCGGAAGTCGGTGTCGACATCCTCAAGAAAGGTGGCAATGCTGTCGATGCGGCCATTGCTGTTAAATTTGCGCTCGCTGTCGTCTATCCTAACGCCGGAAACATCGGTGGTGGTGGCTTTATGGTTTACCGTTCAAACAGTGGCGAAGTAGCGGCTTTAGACTTTCGGGAAAAAGCTCCGGGCAAGGCTTTCACGGATATGTACTTAGATGAAGCAGGAAACCCCATCACTGATCTCAGCCTCTACGGACACCTTGCTTCGGGTGTACCCGGCACTGTAGCCGGCATGGAAGAGGCGCACAAAAAGTACGGATCGCTGCCATGGGCAGACCTAATCGCTCCGGCTATCGACATGGCGGAAAACGGATTTGCCATTACCGAGAAGCAAGCTGGTGAATTTAAACGCTATCAAGAGCGCTTCCGGAAGTTCAATCCGAATGGCGCCGCGATTATCCGCGATGAAGAATGGAAAGCAGGCGATAAATTTGTACAACCCGAACTGGCCAATACCTTGAAACGAATCGCAACAAACGGACGCGATGGCTTCTATAAAGGCGAAACGGCCGATTTCATTGTAGCCGAGATGAAACGTGGCAACGGCATTATTTCCCATGAGGACTTGGCAAATTACCAAGCGGCCTGGAGAGAACCCGTCATCGGCACCTACAAAGAACACAAAATTATCTCCATGTCGCCTTCCTCAAGCGGTGGCGTCGCTTTGATCGCCTTACTGCAATCTGTAGAACCATATCCATTGGCCCAATGGGGCTTCCAGTCCGACAGCACCGTAAGAGCCATGGTGGAGGCCGAAAGACGTGTATACGCAGATCGTGCCACCTATCTTGGTGACCCTGACTTTTATAAAGTTCCTATTGAACATCTGACAGATAAAGCTTTTAATCAAGCACGCATGGCAAAAGTAAGCTTGCAAAAGGCAACACCAAGCGACGAGGTCAAAGCGGCCGAGTTCCCGGGCTATGAATCAGAAGAAACCACCCATTTCAGCATCGTGGACAAAGATGGCAATGCGGTTTCTTTAACCACCACGATCAACGGATCGTACGGATCTTATGTCTGGGTAGAAGGCGCCGGCTTCCTGCTCAACAACGAAATGGACGATTTCTCGGTCAAACCGGGATCTCCCAATGTATATGGCTTATTGGGTGGTAAAGCTAATTCCATACAACCGGGCAAACGCATGTTAAGTGCCATGACTCCCACTATCATTGAGAAAGACGGCAAGCTGAAAATGGTGATCGGCACGCCGGGCGGTTCGACCATTATTACGTCGGTTTTCCAGGGAGTCTTGAATGTATTGGAATTTGGCATGTCGGCACAAGAATCGGTAAGCGCTCCCCGTTTCCACCACCAATGGAAACCCGACAGAATTGACGTGGAAGAAGGTGCCATCAGCGAAACTGTTCGGAAAAGCCTGGAAAAAGATGGATACACCTTTCATAAGCGCAGTGCATACGGCCGTATGGAAAACATTTTAGTGTTGCCCAACGGAAAACTACAGACCGGTGCAGATCCAAGAGGTGACGACTTTGCCGCGGGATATTAATTGAATGCCTCTCATGAATATCTCTCACAGCTCCCACGCCTGCTGGCAGGCGTGGGAGCTGTTATAAGCTCTATTTTGTCATCCTGAACGTAGTGAAGGATCTAAAAAATCATATCTTAACAAGACTTTAGATGCTTCGGCAAGCATCAGCATGAACAATAGAGGCACTTCTGTATCAAAATGTACAACGGGTTAAATTATTCCGTTAAGAAAAGTGAGGAAGCAATGTGGTCAGCAAGTAGCTTGCCCTTTGTTGTTAGTCTAATACTGTTCCCGATCCGGATGACCTCAGCAGCATGGATAAACGGCAACACTTCCTCTTCTATCCGTTGCCGAATCTCCAAGCCAAAGCGTTTTTCAATCACATCAAGATCCATTCCCCACATCGTCCGTAAAGAGGTCATGACATATTCGTTTACCTGATCTGTAGAAGACAATGTTTCCGATTGAAGAGGAGGTTGACCGCGCTGTATATCCTCGATATAGCGCATATTGTTTGCTATGTTCCAGCTTCTGGAATGGCCATTAAAAGAATGGGCCGAAGGCCCGATACCTAAGTAATGTTGCCCTCGCCAATAGTTCGTATTGTGCTTCGCATACATGCCGGGCAGTGAAAAATTTGAAATTTCGTAATGCTCATACCCCTTTTCCAGCAAGATCTCCATCAATATTTCAAACTGCGTGGCACTTTGCTCCTCATTCAGGGGTACGGTTTTCCCTTTCCTGATCATATAATCCAGCGCTGTGCGCTCTTCTACTGTCATGGCGTAGGACGAAATATGAGGAATCTGGTTAGTCGTAAGCATGGCAATATTGGCTTGCCATTTTTCATCCGTCAGCAACGGAAAACCATAGATCAGGTCGCAGGTAATATTTTCAAAACCAGCATCCTGCACGCGTTTCAGCGATGCTTCTGCTTCTTGGGCGTGATGGGCTCGGTTCATCCAACGCAGGTCTTCTTCAAAAAAAGATTGGATACCGATGGAAAAACGGTTTATGGCCGTATGCCGTAAAGCCGCTACCTTTTGCGTGTTTAAATCATCCGGATTCGCCTCCAAGGTAATTTCTGCATCAGGAGCAATTTCAAAATGCATGGCCACCCGATCGATTAATCTTTGGATATCATCTGCCTCCAAAATAGAAGGAGTTCCGCCTCCAAAATAAATAGAATGGACGACATTGTCCGGCAGATAGGATGATCGCAACATCACTTCCTCAGACAAGGCTTCCAGCATTTCCGCTTTGTATTTCAAGGAGGTAGAAAAGTGGAAGTCACAATAATGACAAGCCTGCTTACAAAAAGGTATGTGGAAATAAATCACAAATGTCCTCCCCTATTTTAACGTTACAGCTCGCAACTATTGTTGCCCGAATCAATATCGGCCAATCGCAGAGACGGGTCGATGGTAACCCTCTTGGGTTTTTTATCAAGTTTGACGGTATACTTCGGATTCGTCCAAAACCAATCTTCCAAAGTTGTCCGCTTCACACCATCATATATGCCGAAGATCTCTGCCGGCTTTTCACCCCGCATCTCCCGAAGGGGAATGTAGAACAATTCCTTCGAGCCATCTTCATATTCCACCAGTAAATCGATCGGCATGGCGAAATCGGATGCGTTGACCAAATGTATTTCATTATCCACCACATCGTGGATAGCATAATCAATCGTACGCGTGGTATAGATGAACAGATTGAAATACCATTTTAAGTTAATACCCGAAATTTCTTCGGCTACCCGTTTAAAATCATTGGGGGTAGGATGCTTAAACTTCCATAGCTCATAGAATTTCAGAAATGTTTTTTCCAGATTTTCCTGACCAATGATATAGCCCAGCTGTTCGGCAAAGACCTGTCCTTTATTGTATGCCTGATTGCTATAGGCATAATTTGTGTTATAATAATCAGCCAGCAAGCTCATTGGCTCTTCTTTTCCCGATAAGGCCAATTTATAATAGGCACGATAGGCATTAATGACGGGATTGGTTTCTATGGCGCCTTTTTTCACAAAGAGGTGTTGAAAAGCAAGCTCTTCGATATAACTGGTAAACCCTTCGTCAAACCATTCATCCACGGTTTCGTTGATGCCAAACAGATGTTGGTACCAGGAGTGGGCGGCCTCGTGGAAAATGACACCGACAAGGCCTTTGATATCACGTCCACCAGTCACCAACGTTGCCGTTCCATATTCCATACCACCGTCACCTCCCTGCACGATGCTATACGTTTCCCAAGGGTATGGCCCAAACCGCGATGCACAGAAATCAAAAAATTCTGTAGCCAAACCTAATGCCGTTTTCCAGTTTTCCTCGACTTCCTTGTTTGTTGGAAGATAGACCGTGTAAACCGTCACGCCTCCTTGGCTTTTGGCTGAGTCCACTACAAATTTCGTATCGGCAGCCCACACAAAATCATGTATGTTTTCCGCTTTGAAATGCCAGATAGCTTTACCGTTCTGGGTTTTTACCTTGGCCTTCTTACTATATCCTTTGACTGTGTGGGGATTTTGTAATTTTCCCGAAGCACCCACTACGAAATCCTTGTCAACATGGATGGTGACGTCGAAATTGCCAAAGGGTGCAATAAACTCCCGCGCAACATATTCATCCAAATGCCAACCAAACTCGTCAAAATGCGCCATTTTAGGATACCACTGTGCCATAGACAGGGCAATGCCTTCTTTAGAATTGCGTCCGCTACGGCGTATTTGTTCCGGTACTTGGGCACTCCATTCCATTTCAAAAGTCCCCACTTCCCCCGAGGCTATGGCTTTAGGTAAAACCACTTCCAAAATAGTACCGTCAACCTTAAAAGATGCAGAAGCACCGTTTAGCGTTAATGTTTTAACCTTTTGATAACCTATCTGATCCGGACCTAATTTCGCTATACGGCTTTCATAAACGGGTTTTTCCTTTGTGCCGATGTTCGTCGTCATCCGTTGATCCGGATCAGAAATATTAGACAGGCGATAATCCATCATGCTCCCCGGCTGAAAAGCGTTGAAATAAAGATGAAAATAGACCTTTTTCAGAGCTTGGGGCGAGTTATTGGTATATCTCAGTGTCATCTTGCCATCGTATTGATATGTTTTCGAATGCACATCGATATCCATTTTATAATCTACCGCTTGCTGCCAATAACCTGGCCGCTGCGCAAAGGAAAAAGAGGTCAAAAAGACAAAAGAAAGAAACAATAGTTTTTTCATACAGTGCTTGCGTTTTTTACATATAATAATATTCTACCCCGTTTTGTCTCAGGGCATGGATTAACCGATCCAAATCATCGTTTTTTTGAAACAATTTATTCCGCCAATACCGCCTTGGAGATCTGGACTTCTTATAGAAGATCATGATTAAGTTGCCTCCCGAACGCGGAACATTACGAAGATACCGAATATCTTGGATGGAGATTACTTCTTCTCCGGCCTTTTCGAACCGAATTTGGACTTGTCCATTGGCAACTGTCCAAAACGAACTATTTCTGCTTGCCCGAACGCTCAAGAAAAGCAATCCGGGTAAACTGACTAATAGCATCAGGATCTTCACGATCTGCGTGAGGTCAAAACGCGAAACAACAGCCGTTATTACGCATATTCCTAAAAGAAGCAAGAGCATAAACCGTCCCCGATGAAGGGTAGCGATATGAAAGGAAGGGTTTTCCATTGTCCAAAAATAATAAAGAGCGGCAATATTGTCGCTCTTTATGCATAAAAATCACCATTCTTTTACCATGCAGTAGACAATTCGACCGTCTCGCCCTTTGCATTGATGTAGGTGGTTTCACCGTCTTCAGTTTCGTTCACCGCAGCTACGCCATCATAAAAAGGTGCTGCATAGTGATATTTGAAGGGAATTACCACTTTCTCATCATGCGTGATATAGCCGTATTTGCCATTCTCACTCGCTACGAGAAAATCAGCTTCGTTGGCAAATGTCAAGTAACTATACCCCTTTTCGGTCTTTTTCTTCGTTTGGATATTCACTAAATAATATAAATCGTTCTCAATAGCAATGGCCCATGTAGGTGAATACTCAACGATATTGTCGTATGTGGCGGGCAATACAGTCTCACCTTTAAGGTTTATCAGCCCATTTTTCAGGTCTTCCGAGAAAACAGCATGTCCGTCGATAAACGGCATCAAATAATCGAACTTCGCCGGAATCAATACCTTTTGTTGCATATCCATCACGCCCATCTTATTGTTTTCGGAAAAAATCAACTGTTGCGTTTCCTCGTCGATGGTCAAATGTTCCCACGTACACGGAATAACCTCTTGCGCTTGCGGATTAATAATCCCAAATAAACCGGTCGCATCGGCAACAACTGCATAATCACCCACAAATTCATAGATATAGGAAAACTTCGCCTCGGTAATCGGATTATCGCCTTCATCTTTTATACCCATTAGTTCCGTATCCTCATCTTGGTATGTGTAAAGACCGTGTCCTAACGGGATATCGCTGGTATCGTATATTTCCGTCATTCCGGACTCTTGCAGTTCATAATCTTCTGGCACTTCAAAAAGTGAAGCATCGAAATCAATTTGCATGACCTGCGAAGCTTGAATACCGATACCGAAGGTGCTGATAGACAATGCTGCCCCTGGAATATTCTTTAAATAGGCATATTCACCCCAATACAACGTCGGAACGGTTTCCGTATACCAAATCTCAATCTTAGCATCTCCGGGCAACTGTGCCGTATATTCGCCTAAATCAACATCCATAACGGCCAACTTGCAGGGAATGCCCGCAATGGTTTTACTGGTGTCGGCAACTAGGCGAATAGGAAAATCAGCGGCGCTGGTTATCAAGATATTATCGCCTACGTCATTAATGCTGACCTTGTCCGTTGCATCGGTGGTTTCCGTATACATGTTCATAGAAGGATAAAGAAGATAGGATTTCTCGTTTTTGCGATCCGTGATTTGGATGCTTTCTCCCAATCCAGATGTTTCCACACGCATAAAATCCCGATTAACCCAGGCTTGGATTTGAGGTTTGTCATCGTCGGCAAATGCCTGAGCCAAAGCAGCCACCATGGCAAGCGAAAAATTGTCCGATGTATCGGAATTTGCAAGCAATTCCTCCGAAACATCCAACTTGTAATCGATTTTAAAAAGCTTCTCCTGCGCAAAAACACCAGAAGCGAATAGTGTGAAGCATAAAAATAAAAGACCTCTTTGCATGACAGTGAAATTTGGTCACAAAAATGCGGAAAAAACAAGAAACGGTCCATATTAATTTTCATGCAAAAATTGAATTGAGCTATCGCTCAATCACCTATTCTGCGCAACGGTGCGACAGAAACGGACTTTTGTAACAAGGGAGG
>JBEBRE010000105.1:0-10812 GCA_040394995.1 Sphingobacterium wenxiniae | reverse complement strand
CTGAATCCTTAATACAAAATGCAGGAAAATGAAAAAGCAAATAGTATTTCTATGGATGGTCATGACACTATGTTGTTGGAGTTTTAAAGCGATTGAAGGCGATTCTTCAAAAAATGATTGGTTGTTGCAATTTAACAATGGTGATTCATTAAAAATTAACATCACACAATCTGGCTGTTTTAGTTTCGGTGCGGATTCGTTGGTTATCTCCAAAAATTTTGGGAGGTATTATTTAAAGCACCAAAACACAAACCGACAATTGGACAGCAAAGACATTGATTATCTTATTCATTTTGAACGACGGTTAGTTGAAGTAACTAAAAGGGGAGGGCATTGCACTTCCACTGAAAGCTTTGTTTTTAATTATAAAAATGAAAAACGAATTTATAACGATATGACCTGTGATTTTATGGGTGTTCAAAAGTTGTTTGCCTATTTGAAAATTGCATCCCTTTAAGTTCATTTTCGACAAACCCTGAGTTTCTCAATGATCCCAACTATGCTATTCAAAGCTTAACTAATAAATCCTTTCACGTACTGTTGCGTGATCTCATTTTGTGGGTTTAACAGCACATCGTCCGTTTTGCCAAACTCCACAATCTCGCCATTATAAACAAAAAGAATATAGTCCGAAACACGACGCGCTTGCCGCAAAATATGTGTCACCAGCACAATCGTGTAATCATTCTTGAGCTCGATGAGCAAATTTTCGATGGTCTGCGTGGAGATTGGATCTAACGCAGAGGTGGATTCATCTCCCAAGATGATCTCAGGCTTTACAGCCAACCCCCGAGCTAGGCACAAACGCTGTTGCTGTCCAATGGACAGGCCAGTCGCAGAATCATCCAAGCGATCCTTCACTTCTTCCCAGAGGCCCACATTTCGCAGTTGCTGTTCGACGATTTGTTTTAATACGGTCTTGTTCCGTTCACCGTGAATACGGGGGCCATATGCTACATTATCAAAAATAGACATGGGCAATGGAAAAGGTCTTTGTGACAGCAGTCCCATTTTTTTACGGATATGTGTCACTTCGGCATGAGGCGCATAGATATCTTCACCGTTAACCAATACCGAACCTTTCACCTCTACACCTTTTGTGTCATCTACCAAACGGTTTAATGTCTTCAGCAAGGTTGTTTTGCCACAGCCCGACGGACCGATGATCGATGTGATGGAATTATTTGGGATAGAAAGATTGATATCCTTGAGGATATGCTGCCCCTCTATGAAAACATTCAAATCCTTGATTTCAATATGTGGTGTTACCGTAGTGGCTATATCTTGTGTTTCTTCTGTTTGGAAGCCAGGAAGTGTGTGCATATAACGATAATTAAAATAATAAATGTCAAAATTAATGCGGAAGCATAAGCTCTCCCCTGTACTTCCGGAATGGGACTGCTCAATTGAAAAAAGATAGCCAAAGGCAATGTTGCAGACGGCTCGTCAAGGTATTTGGGCAAATTGTCGCTGAACCCTGTGGTCAGCAAGACGCCCGCAACGTCGCCAATAGCTCGCCCAAATGCCAATAAAATGGCTGTAAAGATGCCCGGTTTTATATATTTCAACAATACTTTGGCTGTTTCCCACCGAGTTGCCCCAATGGAGAACGTGACACGCTTCAAGTCTATGGGAATTGTTTTCAACAATTCATCTATGGTACGTACAACAATAGGAATGGTCAATAATGTGATGGTGATGACACCGCCCAAAAGCGAGGCGCGAATGCCTAGCCATACCATGATGCTGAAAGCAATAGCACCATACACAATAGAAGGAATACCAAACAACACATCAAAAAGCATCTTACAGGAGCGAGCAAAAAAAGAGCCCGATTTCACATATACATCCAAATAAATGGCAA
Organism: Sphingobacterium wenxiniae; assembly: GCA_040394995.1. Classification (GTDB taxonomy): domain Bacteria; phylum Bacteroidota; class Bacteroidia; order Sphingobacteriales; family Sphingobacteriaceae; genus Sphingobacterium; species Sphingobacterium wenxiniae_A. The sequence continues at coordinate 8,948 of JBEBRE010000105.1, read as the reverse complement.
TCGGAATCCCAATAAAGGTAGCCAAAAGGGTAGAAAGTGTTGCTAAATAGAGAGATCCCAATATTGCGTTTAGAATGCCTCCTTCTTTCCCTATATAAAATCCTCCTTGGGGTGTCTGGCTAACCATTTCCCATGAAAGATGGGGAAGACCTTTGTATAAAATCGTTCCAATAATAAAAAACAATGATCCAGTAATCAATATACCAGATAGTTGCATAAAGGCTTTGGCAATTTTTTCTTTTAACAATCTACGTTGTACATTTGACATTACGCTTTGCCCTCCAATCGATTTAGAATAAAACGTGAAATAAGGTTGAATCCGAAAATGATGATAAATAGCAATAAAGCTGCAAACATCAACGCTGAATCATACAAAGGAATGGACATCATTTCCCCAAAATTGTTGGCAATCAATGCGGGGATAGGGTAGCCTGCATCAAATAACGATTTTGGAATCTGTGGTACATTGCCACAAACCATCAGTACTGCTATGGTTTCCCCGAAAGCACGTGAAACACCTAAAACCACTGCTGCCAATAATCCCGGTTTTGCTTTCACCAAAATGACTTTTGTGATGGTTTCCCATTTGGTCGCGCCTAATGAGAGCGATGCGGATTTCAATTCTTGCGGAATAGTATGGAGCACTTCCACCATAATACTGATCATGATGGGAAAGATCATCACGGCCAAAACAATGCCTCCGGCAAAGACAGAATAGCCCGTACTTTCTATACCAAATATCGGAGCAACATATTTCCCCAGAATGGGTACGACGAACAAAACACCCCATACGCCGTATAATACGGGTGGAATTGCCGCCAGAACGTTCATTAAGGGCAAGACCATGGTGCGTAAACCTTTACTGGCGTATTCGACTAAATAGACAGAGGCCATTATGCAAAGCGGAACAGCGATCAGTAAAGAAATAAGCGTTACCCAAACAGTACCCATAATAAAGGGAAGAAAGCCGAAACTGCCTTTTAAAGGCGACCAAACACTTTCAGATAAAATAGCACCTAGGTGCTGATTTTGCAATAAAGGCAATGATTTACTGGTCAGACCTATAAAAATAAAGGCTATGACGAACAAGGAAATGAACAACAGGGCCGCAAACGAATGTTTGGCAATTTTATCTTTTATTAATCTGAACTCCACTTGACAATTTCTTTAATTCTTCATTTTTTAACTCTTCATTCAATGGCACGTAACCATTTTCCAACAAATGCCCTTGCTGTTGCTTTTCAAGGCCAAATTCGATAAAAGCTTTCAGCAATTTGGTCATTTTGTCTTCCCGCACCACAAATGTCAAGTCACGGGCCGGGGGAGAGGGATAACGTTGCAACGCAACGGCACTAGTTAAATCATCCAGATTCTCATAAAAATCTTCCTCCTTATCAATTTTTCCGTTTGCATTGACGTCAATTGGAACAACCGCGATATCCCTGGATGTTTTTTTTGTGTTCAAGTCAAACACATAATTGATGTTGTTGAAACCTATGGAAAGCGGTTTTTCCTTAATAGATTGAGCCAATCCAGGATCCCCGAAGATACCGATGCCCTTTAGGTCCTCCTGCCGCTCTCCAAAAAACTTAGCCCACGTTTCGCCTGCACCAGCAGCATCTGAACGCACATATACTTCTATGGGCTTTTTCACAAAACGCGGATCGATATCGCTCCATAGTCTATAGCGTTGATGGACAAAAATATCTGCTAATTCCTGTTGTGTGAGTCCTCTTTCTTTGATTATATCGATATTGGGATGCTGGCTGTTGATGGTGCCCAGCACAGCGTCTTTAGCAATGTGTATGGGAAAGGCACCACGCTCCAATTCCTGCGGATGCAAATCGCGGGATACCAATCCGATATCGACCATGTTGGTCAATACATCCGATATGCCTTTTCCAGCACCACCAGCTGAAATATTGAATCGTACATTCGGATGCAATTTTTTGAAATCTTCACTCCATAAAACGACAATAGGATACAGCGCAAACGCTCCCGAAATAGAAATATTTCCTATGTATCCGGTTTTTTCGTCATACCCTTCTTTCACTTTTGGCGCACAAGAACCCGACAAAAAAACAATTAAAAAACTAAATATCAGTAGTTTATATCTCTTCTTCAATTCGTCCATTTTTAATGGCTTCAAAAAATTTTTACAAATATATACTAAATTGATAGATTTTATATAATTAAAGATATTTATTTTATAACTTTGCATGCAAGTTATTGAGAAGAACTCAATGATATGTATATTGCACAGGCAAAGTCATAATTAAAGAGAGATAATAAGAGTATGCTGAGTTTTCGAACAGAATTGGAGAATCCCATTGTCCCACAGGAGATCATTGATTTAGAAAAAAATATTCGTGCTTATAAAGAGGGAAAGATCGTAGAGGATAAATTTAAATCCTTGCGATTAGCACGCGGTATCTATGGTCAACGTCAACCTGGGGTACAAATGGTGCGCATCAAAATACCATTCGGTAAATTGACCTTTAAACAATTGCTCAAAATTGCTGATGTGTCCGACGAATATGCGTCATCAAACCTACATTTCACAACGCGTCAGGATATCCAGATACATTATGTGAGTTTGGATAGGACACCGGAATTGTGGGCCAAATTGTCTGAAGATGACATCACGATTCGGGAAGCCTGTAGCAATACCGTGCGGAATGTCACGGCCTCGTGCATTGCGGGAATCGATCCGAAAGAGCCGTTTGACGTAGCACCCTATGCACATGGTTTCTTTAAATATTTTTTAGGAAATCCCGTCAGCATGGAATTGGGAAGAAAATTCAAGTTCGGTTTTTCATCTAGTGAGGAAGATACTGCGTTTTCCTTTATACATGACATCGGATTTATACCAAAAGTAAAATATGAAAACGGCGAAGAAATAAGAGGATTCAAAGTAGTATTGGGCGGTAGCTTGGGTGCACAACCCTATATCGGACAATCTGTATCCGAATTTATGCATGAGGATTTGATTATTCCGTTTTCAGAATCGGTTGTACGTGTATTTGGTATATATGGAGAGCGCGCCAATAGAAACAAGGCACGTTTAAAATTTCTATTGAATAAGGTGGGCTTCGATGAATTTGTAAAAATGGCCGCAGCCGAACAGATAGCCAATAAAGTTAAAACGTATAAAATTGACCGAAATACCGTAGAAGAGCCTGCTCTTCCCAATCCTGACGTGACCGAAGTAGAAATACCTGCCGAAAGGCAGTTAGCTTATGAACTTTGGCGGGCAACAAACATATTTGAACAGAAGCAAGCAGGTTATTACGGCGTTTTTATAAAGGCAAAAACCGGAGACATGTCTACCGATACTGCTCGAAAATTGGTTGCCTCTGTAAGACATCTTGTCGCCGACGATATGCGTGTGACGATCAACCAAGGATTGTTGCTTAAATATGTGAAAAAGGATAATCTTCCCGAATTATTTTTAGCATTAGATGCTTTAAATTTAACTGAACCGGGACATGATAGTGTTGCAGACGTAACTACTTGCCCTGGGACAGACACCTGTAATCTCGGTATATCCAATTCCATGGAATTATCCAGAGTCTTGGAATCAGTCGTCTATAACGAGTATGCAGCATTTATCCACAACAAAGAAATCAAAATCAAGATCAGTGGCTGCATGAATAGCTGTGGCCAGCACGGCATCGCACATATAGGGTTTCACGGTAGTTCGATGAAAGTCAATGGAAAGATTATGCCGACTGTGCAGGTGCTGTTAGGTGGCGGAGCTGTGGGTAATGGCGAAGGACGTGCCGCAGATAAAGTGATCAAAGTTCCATCGAAAAGAGCTCCGGAAGTTTTGCGCACAATACTCAATGATTACAGCGCTAAAGCGGATGATTACCAAAGTTTTCTACACTATTATGATGATCTAGGTAAAGATTATTTCTATCAGCTATTAAAGCCACTTGCTGATCAAACCACAGTAGTAGATGACGATTTTATAGATTGGGGTCAGGATGAAGAATTTATACGTGCTATCGGTGTTGGCGAATGTGCCGGCGTAATCATCGATCTCGTCGCGGCATTATTGGCAGATTCGGAAGAGAAATTGCATTATGCTGATCTATCCTTAAAAGCACAAGCTTATGCGGACAGCATATACCATAGCTATACTTCTTTTATCAATAGTGCAAAAGCGTTGCTATTGGACAAACAAGTTCATAGCAGTACACAGATAGGCATCATTAAGGATTTTGACAGCTATTTTGTAGAAACGGGAGAATTTAACCTAGGGCAAAGCTTTGCCGATTTAGTACTTCAAATCAGTAAAAATGAGCCGTCAGAAGAATTTGCAAATGCTTACTATGCGCAAGCACAACAATTTTTACAACAAACCAAATTACAAAGAGAAGCGGTATTAGCAAAATAATCATGCAACAACAGAATATACATATTGAACCAAAGGTAACATTAGTGGGTGCTGGACCAGGTGATATAGATTTGATTACCCTGAAAGGTATTAAAGCTATACGCGAGGCCGATGTCGTCCTATATGATGCACTGGTGAACGAGGAATTGTTAGAATATGCCAAGCCATCCTGCACCAAAATCTATGTAGGAAAAAGAGCAGAAAGACTGTCTACTTCCCAGGATTATATCAATAAGCTGATGGTAGATTATGCGCTGACACACGGTCACGTGGTTCGTCTTAAAGGTGGCGATCCCTTTGTCTTCGGTCGGGGTGGGGAAGAGCTGGATTACATTCGCCAATTTAATATTCCTACGGCCGTCGTCCCCGGGATTTCTTCTTCTATTGGATTGACCGGGTTGCAGCAAATTCCACTTACCTATAGAGGTATTAGTGAAAGTTTTTGGGTGATTACTGGTTCTACTTCTGATGGAAGGCTATCTGATGATCTGTATAAGGCTGTGGAAACCAATGCTACCATTGTCGTATTGATGGGATATTCCAAATTGCAACAAATCGTTGCGTTGTACCAATCGCATGGAAGAGGCAATTTGCCAATAGCCTTGATCCAAAATGGATCATTGCCTAATGAACGCGTCGCGTTAGGAACAGTAAATACGATTTTAGAAGAAGCCTCCCGAAACGGAGTGGGTGTTCCGGCTATTATCGTCTTGGGAGAAGTAGTTGCCAAGCATCAATCGTTTGAAGCCTTAAGAAAAGAAATTCAGTATTTGGAAGCTTAATGAATACCCTATTTCCCATATATGTCAAATTGGATCAGGTTCAAACGCTTTTGGTCGGAGCAGGACCGGTAGGTTTGGAAAAATTAGAGGCATTGCTCAGCAATTCGCCTCAAGCACATATCCATGTGGTGGCATCGGAAGTAGATACTGCTGTTCGGGATTTGATAGCTGAAAATCCCAATATTAGCTTATCCGAACGTCTGTTTCGGGATGAGGATGTAGAACAAGTAGATTTAATCATTTTAGCAACCAACAATGCAACGCTCAATCAGCACATTCGCGAATTGGCTTCCCATCATCACATCTTGTTAAATGTAGCTGATAAACCGGAGTTGTGCGATTTTTACTTAGGTTCTGTTGTACAAAAAGGCAATTTGAAGATAGGTATTTCTACCAATGGTAAATCACCGACTATTGCTAAACGCCTGAAAGAGTTTTTGCAGGATCTATTGCCAGCGGAAATCGATGAAACACTGGAGTTGATGGGGGAATTGCGGGCATCATTAAAGGGCGATTTCCAAGAGAAAGTAAAAGCATTGAACGAGCATACGAAAGAGGCATTAAAAATTTGAGTGTTGGGCAAAACGAGCTTGTCAAAGATAATTAAAGGGGAGGCTTTAACCATATAATCGAAGCAATTACAACATGATAGAGAGAATTAAGAACGAAATAGAAGGCTTGGAAGCTATCGATGTTATTCGCTATATAGAACAAAGATTCGGTTCAAATGCCGTTTTTTCGACTTCTTTTGGGATCGAGGACCAAGTATTGACACATCTGATTGCCGAAGCGGGAAGCCGGGCAGCTATATTTACCTTGGAAACAGGGAGGCTTTTTCCTGAGACCTATTATGTATGGAACCGCACTTTGGAAAAATATAAGCTTCCTATAAAAGCATATTACCCTAACACCCAATCTGTTGAGAAAATGGTGACCGAAAAAGGACCTTCAAGCTTTTATGAGTCGGTAGAGAACCGTAAAGAATGTTGTTATATTCGCAAAATAGAACCGTTACACCGTGCCATTCAAGGCTATCAAGTGTGGATTACCGGTATTCGTGCCGAACAGTCCTCCAATAGGGAAGATATGGAAATGGTAGAATGGGATGAAGTGAACCAAATTGTCAAAATACACCCTATCTTCCATTGGTCACTAGTGGAAGTTGAAAATTTCTTAAAGAAAAACCATGTTCCTTATAACCCCTTGCACGACAAGGGCTTTCCAAGCATTGGTTGCCAGCCCTGTACAAGAGCCGTTCAGCCCGGAGACGATTTCCGCTCTGGAAGATGGTGGTGGGAAGACAAAAGTAAAAAGGAATGTGGATTGCACGTTACAAAATAAAAAAACAAATGAATTACCCCCGCTTTAAAAGGGTGGAAACAAGAATAAAAAAGAAGAGATAAGAATGGATTATTTAGATCATTTAGAAGCAGAGGCCATATATATTTTAAGAGAGGTAGCCGGACAATTTGAAAATCCCGCGTTACTCTTTTCGGGGGGCAAAGACTCTATTACGTTAGTACATTTAGCCAAAAAAGCATTCCGTCCAGGAAAATTCCCATTCCCATTGGTGCATATCGATACCGGACATAATTTTCCTGAAACCATCGAATTTCGGGATTGGCTTATTGAACAAACAGGGGAGAAGCTCATCGTGGGATTTGTGCAGGACAGCATCGATCAGGGCAAAGCAGTAGAGCAAAAAGGGAAAAATGCCAGCCGCAACCCATTGCAGACCGTAACACTCTTGGATACCATTGAAAAACACGGCTTTGATGCCTGTATTGGTGGTGCACGTCGGGATGAAGAAAAGGCTCGCGCCAAAGAACGTATCTTCTCAGTACGTGATGAATTTGGACAATGGGATCCGAAACGCCAACGTCCGGAATTATGGAACATTTTAAACGGCAAAATCCACAAAGGTGAAAATGTACGTGTTTTCCCAATATCCAACTGGACAGAACTGGATGTCTGGAACTATATTAAACGTGAAAATATAGCACTACCTTCAATTTATTTTAGTCACGAACGTGATGTCGTATTAAGGAATGGCCAATGGATGGCTACCGCACCTTTCTTAAACATAGATGAAGAAGATGTTGTTGAACGTAAATCCGTGCGTTTCAGAACAGTAGGAGATATGACCTGCACTGCTTCTGTAGATTCAGTAGCTACAGAATTAGATGATATTATTGCCGAAATAAAAGCTTCAACCGTTAGTGAAAGAGGTGCAAGAATGGATGACAAGGTTTCTGAAGCCGCCATGGAGGAACGGAAAAAACAAGGATATTTTTAAAAAAGAACAAGGAGCAACAAGGGATTAAGGAGAAAGGACAGAGATTAGCGAGGATATCTCTATACTTTGTACTTTATACTCAATACTAAAAGAAATGAACATACTCAAATTTATAACAGCGGGATCAGTTGATGATGGTAAAAGTACGCTGATCGGCCGATTACTTTACGATACAAATTCGATTTTGGACGATCAATTGGAGGCCATCAAGAAAGCTAATCGCAAGAATAACGATGGAACTGTTGATTTGGCAATTTTAACCGATGGTTTGAAAGCCGAACGGGAGCAAGGTATCACTATCGATGTAGCATATAAGTATTTTCAAACAGAAAAGCGTAAATTTATCATTGCGGATGCGCCTGGCCACATTCAATACACCCGAAATATGGTTACAGGAGCATCTAATTCAGACTTGATTATTATCTTGATCGATGCCCGTAAAGGTGTTATTGAGCAAACCAAACGTCATTCTTTTTTAGCTAAACTATTGTCACTTAAGAAAGTACTCGTTTGTGTTAATAAAATGGACATGGTGGAATATGAACAGGCAGTTTTTGAAAACATTAAACACGATTATCTGCAATTGGCAACAAAATTGGAGATTAAAGATGTAGATTTTATCCCGGTTTCCGCACTGAAAGGGGATAATATTGTGCATAAATCAGACAGATTACCTTGGTATGAAGGGGCTTCTCTAATGGATTATTTGGAGAATATCGATTTGGAAGAAAGAAAGGACCAGCCTTGGCGCTTCCCTGTTCAATGGATTGTTCGTCCGCAAACAGATGATCTGCATGACTACAGGGGTTACGCCGGAAGAGTGCTGGGAGAGGGGTTGAAAATAGGCGAGGAAGTCATTGTTTTACCGAGTGGCATACGCAGTGCTATCAAAGGTATAGAAATCAATCAACAACAATTGGTTCAAGCCGATAATGGTCAATCTGTTATTATTCATCTGACAGATGATATTGATGTCTCAAGAGGGGATATTATTGTCAGCGCAATACATCCCGCATTAGCCGAGAGAAATTTTGAGGCTAACATTTGTTGGTTTGATAACAAAGCATTGGACAATACACAAATTTACTTATTGCAAAACCATACGGCTATTACCAAAGTCAAAATAGCGGACATTTTGTACAAATATGATGTAAACACTCAAGAACAGCTTTATGGTGAAGAAATTAAACTAAACGATATTGGAAAGGTATCAGTGAAAGCGGCGGCTGATGTTGTGTTTGATTTGCATCGGGATTTTCCAGAAAATTCGCAAGCAATCCTGATTGATCCACGAACGAATTTAACCGTTGGTGCTTTGATGATTGAAAGCGTTGCATAAAAATCATTTCAAGATTATTCAAAATTAAGACAGGGACTTTATAAACGGAGTCCTTTTTTTATGCGACCGAATGGATAGGAGGATATTTATACAAATTATTATTTAACATAATATAGATTATAGGACAAT
>JBEBRE010000104.1:0-10852 GCA_040394995.1 Sphingobacterium wenxiniae | reverse complement strand
ACATGACTATAAAAGAAGCGCAAGAAACCATTGACAAATGGATTAACACAACTGGGATTCGCTATTTCAACGAATTGACCAATACCGCGATCTTAATGGAGGAGGTGGGAGAAGTGGCCCGGATTATGGCTAGGCAGTATGGCGAGCAATCCTTTAAGAAATCGGATAAGGAAATTGATTTGGCTGATGAAATGGCTGATGTTTTATTTGTGCTGCTCTGTTTGGCCAATCAAACCGGAATAGATTTGACAGATGCCTTGGAAAAGAATTTAATCAAAAAATCTATCCGTGATGCCGATCGCCACCGGAATAATGAAAAACTTGTGTAGATACGCAAAATTTTGCGTATCTACACAAGTTTTACCTCATTTAATCTCAATCTCAGCAAATAACGGCAAATGGTCGGAGGCCTCTTGCTCAGGGAGCACCTTATATGATTTCCATAAGAAATTAGTATGCTTACCTACCATGATATAATCAATTTCATTTCGAGGGTTCACATTGGGTGATGTCGGTCCGTTGGTTTCGGTGTTCCGTTTGAAATAGTTCTCCAATAACTTGATCGGTTCACTATTTGGGCGTGAATTTAAATCTCCTACAAGGATAAAGGGGCGATTATACCAGTCACCGAGTTCAGTAATGTACCGTGCCTGTTCGATTCTGTTTTGTGCTTTCAAATCCAAGTGGGTGTTAGCAAAAGAAACGACTTTTCCGTCCGGCAATTCCACATCTACAATAGCCAACGATCTGTTTTCGCTTTTCTCCGGCATTGGTAAATCGTATCTCCGGCTCCCCACAATCTTATGCTTGGTTAGTATAACCGTCCCATATTCGCCGTTTTCCAGGTCTATGCCTTTTGAAAAATAGTAATGCATCCCTGTCAATTCAGCCAATTTTGCGGCCTGATTCACGTGGTTGGAACGCGAAACATTGATATCGACTTCCTGCACACCCACTAGATCAGCATCCGATTCTTTGATCACCCTTGCAAGGGCCTCCAAATCAATTTTTCCCGGATGTGCCGGCGGATTGCCATGATGGATATTGTAAGACAAGATTTTGATCCGTTGCGCATGGACAAGCATTATGCCCAAACACAACAGCATTATTAAAAATAATTTTTTCATATGCATAAAAGTAAAAAAATAGAGAGGAACTCGCAACCTCCTTTTAAGCTGTATCTCCATGGGTCATGAACGTTCCTGCTCACCATGCCACCTGTTGAACGACTATCGGACGAACACGCCTTCTTGATTGACCGCTTTGACGTAGGGGGAGGCATAACGATCCAAAATAGTGGCAAACTGGTAGCGGTTTACAAAAGCTTCTTGATCAAATTGTCCCTCGAATTTCAACTTTGTGGACCATTCCCGTTCGATTTGTTTTTCTATTTCATCACCTTTTAGACCTACAAACTTAATCAGGCTCAAGAAACTCTTCCATGTGAAAAAATCCCCTTTATTATCCGCAAACCATAGTTGGCTACGGGAATATAACTGATTAAAAATCGGTTCTACTTCTTCAAACGTCACCTGTCGTTCTTTCTCCAAATAAAACAGGTTACCTTCCACATGTCCTTTCAGGACACCTGAAAGTCCAATCCGTTGCATAGCATTTAAATGAGGATCATCTATAAGAACATCTTGATAAGGAACGATCCTTGCACCATACGTCAACAATTCGGTTTGCAATTTTCGTACATCAATTTTATCCGTAGAGGTCTTAAAAAAGGTCACATATCCTGCTGTTGCACCCAACGCTTGTCCGATATTGGCTTTAAGGGGCATCGTATTAACGTCCTCTCCTAAGAGCTGTTGAACGCCTAAGAGATGAAAGAAGTTGTCTTTTTCTAAAAAAAGAAGTGGAGACAAAGAAACGCCATACACCGCATCACCCGATTGACCCGATGCCAATAATGTTCGACTTTGCTCCAATGACCATTCGCCAATGGGCAATATTTTACCCGGTTTGGCCACAAGGTTTTCGTTTCCCGCAAAAGCCATCAAACTTTGATCCTTGCTGGCGTCCACTATGCTTCTTACCTGAAACCGCTGTTTATTGCCCAAGACAACCTGCCAATCCTTTTTGTTTCGTTTTATGGATTGGACAGTCTGTGCTTTGATGATCGTCAGATTGTTGTATCTGGACAATATCCTGTCCAATGCATTTTTTGCCAGCTGAGGATTGATGTCTTGCTTAATGACCGTGGCCAAGGAATCATTCCTAATCTTCGAAAGGCCGATCTCCATAACCAATTCCATCCAAATGCCTCCATCCAGATGAAGGAGATTTTCTATGCTTACCCGATCGGTCGTCAGTTCCGGAAGCAACTGCTCACTTTCGGTCACCCAAACGGTCGGTACACTGGATTTTGCTCCCTGAAGTGCAGTTGCGAAAGCAACCATCTCCGATCCATATACCAATAGTTGTGGCTTCTTTGTTTTTTGGGCCAGCGCAGGTTGCATTGTAAAGACTATGAAAAACAAAAAACCCAGTATGCATTTACTCATAATTATTGCTTCTTGAACATCTAAAATTACGCAATTTAAACGGAAGTATTTCTGTTAAGCGACAATCCTATTTTTGAGGCGGCGCTATGATAAACGTTATTTCGGTGTATAAACCGCATAGGGAATTATCATTTCCTCCATAGAAATACCACCATGCTGGAACGTGCCATTATAGTAGTTGACAAAGTGATTGTAATTATTGGGGTATACAAAATAATAATCATCCTTGGAGAACACAAAAGCCGAGCTCACATGAAGCTTCGGCAACTGCGCATCATGTGGATTTTTGACAACGAAAACTTCCTTACCGTTGTAATTGAGATTTTTGCCTTGCTTATAACGGAGGTTCGTGTTGGTGTTTCGATCGCCGATGATTTTGCTAGGCCTCTTCACCCGAATTGTGCCGTGGTCGGTCGTGATGATTACACGCACGCGACGTTGTGCCAGCCATTTTAAAACTTCTAACAGCGGAGAGTGCTCAAACCATGACAACGTGAGCGATCGGTAAGCTCGTTCATCGTTGGCTAATTCACGAATCATCACCATATCCGTTCGCGCATGCGAAAGCATATCGACAAAATTGTACACCAAAACATTTAAGTCGTTCTTCATCAAATTATTGACGTTATCCAGTACATCTTTCCCCTGTTCAAGGGTTAGTATCTTTTGGTACGAATGCCGAATTTCTCGACGATATAGTCTTTTGATCTGATCAGCCAGAAACTTGTCTTCATAAAGGTTTTTCCCGCCTTCGTCATCGTCATTTTGCCAAAGCTCCGGAAATCTTTTTTCCATTTCTAAAGGTGTCAATCCGCTAAAAACAGCATTTCTAGCATATTGAGTAGCTGTCGGCAAGATACTGTAATAGGCATCCTCCTCCTCCAACCGATAATAATCGGTCAACACTTCATTAATGGTCTTCCACTGATCGTACCGCAAATTATCTATCAGGAAAAAGAACGTTGGCGTACCGGCTTCCAAAAGGGGAAAAACCTTCTTTTTGAAAAGCTGATGAGATTGAATGGGGCCGTCTTCCCTATTCTGTATCCATTTCAGGTAATTCTTCTCCACAAATTTTGAAAACAGCGCATTCGCATCGGATTTTTGCATGGTCAAAATCTCGTGCATGCCAACATCCTCCAGTTTTTGGAGGGAAAGCTCCCAGTAAATCAACTTCTTATAGGCTTCTACCCATTGACGATAATCCAAATCGTCATTGATGGTCATGCCCAGATTTCTAAATTCTTGTTGGTAGGCCATAGAAGTCCGCTCACTCACCAGACGCTTGTTCTCTGTAAACTTCTTAATGGTGAGCAGAATCTGCTTGGGATTGACGGGTTTAATAAGATAGTCGTCTATTTTGGAACCGATGGCATCTTCCATCAAATGCTCTTCCTCGTTTTTGGTCACCAGCACGGTTGGAATCGTCGGATTAATAGTTTTTAGGATAGCCAAGGTTTCCAATCCCGTTTTGCCGGGCATATTTTCGTCCAAAAATACCAAGTCAAACGGTTCGCTTTGAAAGGCCTCCACCGCATCATTACCATTGTTAACCGTCTTTACCCGATAGCCCTTCTCTTCCAACAACATAATATGCGGTTTAAGGAACTCAATTTCATCGTCTGCCCAAAGTATATGTGTTTTCTGCATTATTTATAATTAGTTTTTAAGCCAAAGCAATCCGTTTTTACCTATGAAAATCCGACATAATGGAGCTTTGGATTGAACTAAATACTAAAATAGTCAAAAAGGAAAATTTTACCTTTATTTTTAACATTAATTAACTTCATTCTACGTATCTTTGCGCCTAATTTAGATTGGCGGAAAAACACCTTAACCGAACACAGAATTTTGTAATCAAAGTTATACATTATAGAACAAAATACTTATTTAAAATTGAACAAGAGAAAAATTATTAATGACCCTGTTTATGGTTTTGTGGCGATTCCATCCGCATTTATATTTGATCTTGTTCAGCATCCTTTCCTACAGCGGCTACGTTACATCAAACAAGTCAGCATGACTCATTTGGTGTACCCCGGCGCATTGCATACGCGCTTTCAGCACGTTCTAGGAGCCATGCACTTAATGAGTTTGGCCATCGATACACTACGGAGCAAAGAGGTTGACATCAGCGAAGAGGAAGAGGAGGCTGTATTGGCAGCCATCCTTTTGCACGACATCGGACATGGACCTTTTTCCCATTCTTTGGAACACACCTTGATTGAGGGCGTTTCCCATGAGATGATTTCTTCGTTGTTGATGGACCGTTTGAATGAAGAGTTTGAGGGTAAATTGACATTAGCTATCACTATTTTCAACGATCAATATCCGCGAAAGTTTTTTCATCAGCTGGTGTCCGGACAATTGGATACCGATCGCATGGACTACCTCAACCGCGACAGTTTCTATACCGGTGTTTCCGAGGGGGTGATTTCCTTTGACCGCATCATCAAGATGTTGCATGTCCAAAACGACCGACTGGTGGTGGAAGCGAAAGGTATCTATTCTGTAGAAAAATTTTTAATTGCCCGGAGGTTAATGTACTGGCAGGTTTACCTGCACAAAACCGTCATCGGTGCAGAACAAATGCTTATTCGGATATTATATCGGGCAAAAGAACTTGGCACTCAGGGCCATAAACTTTTTGCAACGGAGGCGCTGAAGCACTTTTTGACCAACAAGATAAATGCATCTAATTTCATGGAGGATCCGAAGCATCTGCTTTGGTTCACCCAATTAGACGATACGGACATCATGTCGGCCGTGAAAGAGTGGACATATGTCGAAGACAGGGTTTTGAGGACACTGTGTCAGCGGTTACTGAAACGGTCGCTTCTACGCACAGAATTGAGAAACGAACCCTACACCGAGCCTGAAATAGCACAGGTAAAAGAAAAGGTTAAAACACATTTTGACCTACAAGATGACGAAATCGATTATTTTGTGTACACGTACCGTATCCAAAACAGTGCCTACGACGCGCAACACAACAGCATCGGTATCTTGAACAAATTTGGTGAAGTGCAAGATATCACCGAGGCATCTGATCTGTCCAATTTGGAAGCATTGGCCAAAACAGTGGAAAAATTTGCCATCTCCTATCCGAAAGAAATAGGGTTTTACTTTGGTCGTGTAAATAAATAGATATTAAGAATAATCAAGAAAAAGCATACATTTGTAAGATGCAATTTACTGCAAATCAAATAGCAACAATATTAGGAGGAGGTATCGAAGGAGATCCGAACCTTGTTGTCAGTCAGTTGACAAAAATAGAAGAAGGGTGCGAAGGCAGTCTGACATTCCTTGCCAATCCGAAATACGAGAGCTTTCTTTATGACACAAAAGCGTCGGTGGTCATTGTCAATGAAGACTTGATTTTGTCTAAACCGGTTCGTGCAACACTCATTCGCGTAAAAAATGCATATACGGCATTTTCGGAACTTTTAAATGTCTACCACCAATTACGCAACGAACGAAGCGGCAGAGAGGAGCCTTCATTCGTACATGAATCAGCTATTTTAGGAAACAACCTATATATTGGTGCTTTTGCATATATCGGCAAGGACGTCAAAATCGGAAATCAAGTAAAGATCTATCCCCAAGTATATATTGGCGATAATGTGGTTATTGGCGACAACAGTGTTTTATACCCCGGCGTGAAAGTATATTTTGACTGTATTGTGGGTAAAAATGTGGTATTGCACGGTGGCGTAGTCATTGGTAGCGACGGATTCGGATTTGCACCACAAGCTGATGGCACCTATGCTAAAGTGCCACAAATCGGCAATGTGGTTGTTGAAGATGATGTAGAAATCGGTGCAAATACAGTCGTGGACCGCGCAACATTAGGTTCTACCATTATTCGCAAAGGTGTGAAGCTCGACAACCTCATTCAGGTTGCCCACAATGTCGAAATCGGGGCGAATACCGTTGCTGCCGCACAAACGGGCATTTCGGGTAGCACAAAGATCGGCGAGCATGTGGTATTGGGCGGGCAAGTGGGTGTTGTCGGTCATATCCAAATTGCTTCAGGTTCCCAGATACAGGCACAATCCGGGATCAATAAATCTATCGTGGAAGAAAACAAGAAATGGGGCGGTTCCCCTGCTACATCTTACAGCAGCCAGTTGAGGTCGCAGGTTTTATATGGAAAACTACCTGCACTAGAGCAACGCATTGCAGCGTTGGAAGCGATCATCAAAGAACAAAATAAGGAATCTATATAAATATTGTTAAATAGATGTTAGATATGAATGTAAAACAGAGGACTGTCCAAACGGAAATTTCAATTTCGGGAATTGGTTTGCACACGGGCAAAGCTGTTAATATGACCATTAAACCTGCTCCTGAATTTCACTGGTACAAGTTTAAGCGAGTGGACCTGGAAGGGCAACCGCTCGTTGCCGTGGATGCAGATAATGTATCTGATACGTCACGGGGTACAACTATCAGTCAGAATGGAGCTTCGGTAAGCACCATTGAGCACCTGATGGCAGCCTTGGTCGGGCTCCAAGTAGACAATGTATTGATCGAGATAGATGGTCCTGAAGTTCCTATTTTGGACGGAAGTTCCCGGATTTTTGTCGAAAAACTATTGGAAGTCGGTTTCGTAGACCAAGAGGCCGATCGGGATTATTACGAGATAAAGGACAACATCAGTTACATTGAGAAAGAGCGAAAAGTCGAGATCATCGCCATGCCATTGGACGGTTACCGCTTAACCTGCATGATCGACTTCAACTCGCCTGTTTTGGGAAGCCAGCATGCTTCTATCAGCAACATTTCGGAGTTTGAGAACGATATCGCGGGTTCCAGAACATTCTGTTTCTTGCACGAACTCGAAAGCTTACTAAACAACAACCTGATAAAAGGGGGTGATTTATCCAATGCCATTGTTATTGTAGATAAGGATGTGAGTCGCGAAGAGCTGGACAAATTGTCAACACTCTTTAACAAAACGGTTGATGTAGCCAATGAGGGCATTTTGAACAACATTCAATTGCGTTATCAAAATGAACCCGCGCGACACAAGCTGTTGGATATGATAGGCGACTTGGCTTTGGTGGGTCGACCACTGAAGGGGCATATCATGGCCGCGCGACCAGGCCATGCGGCTAATGCTGCATTTGCCAAGCGAATAAAAGCACAGATCAAAAAAGATAAAAACCGTAAAAACATCAAAGTGTACGATCCAAATATGCCTCCGGTGTACGACACCGTTCAAATCATGAACATTTTGCCTCACCGCCAACCGTTCTTGATGGTCGATAAAATATTGGAACTGTCCGAAACACATGTCGTAGGGCTGAAAAACGTCACCATGAACGAAGATCTGTTTATGGGACATTTCCCAGGATCACCGGTTTTCCCCGGGGTTCTTCAAATCGAGGCTATGGCGCAAACAGGAGGTATTTTGGTACTTAATACTGTTCCCGATCCAGAAAATTGGCTGACACTGTTCCTAAAAATCGAAAATGCTCGTTTTAAGAATCAGGTAACGCCGGGCGACACCATTATCTTCAGCTGCGAACTGCTAGAACCTATTCGTCGGGGTATAGCTCGCATGAAAGGTGTAGGAATGGTTGGGGACAAAATCGTCAGCGAAGCGGAACTGATGGCTCAAATTGTAAAAGTAAAAGGTAATTAAACATGATACAACCGTTATCATACATACATCCGGAAGCGAAAATCGCTCAAAATGTTGTTGTAGAGCCGTTTTCCACGATTTATAAGGATGTGGAAATCGGTGAGGGCACTTGGATAGGTTCCAACGTAACCATCATGAATGGCGCACGGATTGGAAAAAATTGTCGTATTTTCCCCGGATCGGTTATTTCCGGCGAACCTCAGGATCTTAAATTTGAGGGAGAAGTCACAACCGCCGAAATCGGCGATAACACAACTATACGGGAATGTGTCACCATTAATAGAGGTACGAAGGATCGCTATAAAACCAGCATTGGTAAAAACTGTCTCATTCAGGCCTATAGCCATATTGCGCACGATTGCTTTGTGGGAGACAATTGTATATTTTCCAATTCCAGTACCTTGGCCGGACACATTACTGTAGGCGATTACGTCGTACTGGCCGGAATGGTAGCTGTGCATCAATTTTGTCAAATCGGATCCCATGCCTTTGTCACCGGAGGTTCGTTGGTACGAAAAGATGTCCCTCCTTTTATCAAGGCTGCGCGGGAACCCATTTCATATGCTGGCATCAATTCGGTAGGGTTGCGCCGTAGAGGTTTTAGCACCGAACAGATCACCGAAATACAAGATATCTACCGTGTACTGTTTGTACAACACCGCAACCTATCCAAAGCATTGGATTTGATTGAAGCGGAGTTTGCTCCTACTGAATTGCGAGACGAGATATTGTCATTTATCCGGAATTCTAACAGGGGCGTTATCAAAGGGTTTAACCAAGGTCGAGTGTCTACACTATAATAATCCAACTGTTATTTGAGTATAATTTTACAAAATATCGGGAGAAGGTACAATCAGGAATGGGTATTCAGAAAATTGGATTATACCTTCGATTATGGGAAAAAATATGCTATCCTCGGACCAAATGGCTCAGGAAAGTCTACCTTGTTGAAAACACTATCAGGAAGCTTGGCACCAAGCGAAGGGAAACTGCACTACAAAAATAGCTCGGGGAAAGACATATCCCATGAATCCATTTATGAATATTTGACAATCGCCGCTCCCTATGCAGAACTGGTGGAAGAATTTACCTTAAAGGAAATGTTGGATTTCCACTTTCAGTTCAAGAGCTATTTGGAAGGCTTTGATACCCCTCGCATCATAGATCTTTTGGGACTGGGGAAGTCTGCCAACAAGCAAGTACAGCACTTCTCTTCGGGCATGAAGCAACGGCTGAAACTAGCCCTTGCCTGCTGTTCGGACAGCCGGGTGGTGCTTTTAGACGAACCGACCAGCAACCTGGATACTGAAGGAGATCGTTGGTATCTTTCGCTGATTTCGGAAACTATGCATCCCGACCGATTGCTCATCATCGGTTCTAATCAAGAAAAGGAATATATCTTTTGTGATGAAACCCTGAATATCTTGGAATATAAATAACACCTTCATATTTTTTTTGTAAAAGCAGTATATTTTGTAGTTTTGTAACTCCAAAATCAAAATTTTGTTATGGCTAAAGCATCGGACGTAAAATCAGGAAATATACTCCGTTTCAACGGGGAGTTGGTATCGGTAGAAGAATACATTCATCGCACACCGGGCAATTTACGTGCTTTTTACCAGGCGCGCATGCGCAATGTTAAAACCGGAAAATTGGTTGAATACCGTTTTCGGACAGACGAAGAAGTGGAGATTGCGCGTGTAGAAACCAATGATTATCAATATCTGTATGACGATGGTGAATTTTTCGTGGTGATGGACAACGATAGCTACGAACAATTTAACATTCCTAAGATACTTTTTGGAGATTCGGCACGCTTCTTGAAAGAAGGTATGAACGTTATTGTTGCTTTTGAAAGCGAAGAAGCTATCATGGCACAAGCACCAACAACGGTGGAATTGGAGATTACGTATACCGAACCTGCTGTGAAAGGCGATACGTCGACCAATGCGTTGAAAAGTGCCACGGTGGAAACAGGGGTAGAAATCCGCGTTCCCTTGTTCATCAATCAGGGTGATAAAGTAAAAGTAGACACACGCACGGGTGATTATATCGAGCGTGTTAAATAAAAACATTAGGTTTAGGTTGATTATTCGGTCTTGTTAGCTTACAGCGCAAGGCCGTTTTTTGTTTTACAACGATGACAAAAGCAGCATTAAGAACATATTACAGGCAGACTAGGCTTCTTCTCTCAGATGAGGGTATATTCGAAAGGAATAAAGCCATAAATGACTTTTTGATGCTTCGTGATTGGGAAAACATTCGTTTTTTGCATACTTTTTTGCCAATAGAAAACACAAAAGAACCAAATATTCTCCCCTTTATAGATACTATCCAACAATCCCATCCCTTCATACAACTAGTCGTCAGCAAATCCGACTTACAACATTTCTCCATGAAGCATATTCTATACAACGCAACCACGGACTTACAAAAAAACAAATGGGGAATATGGGAACCTGTTGCTGGAGACCCCATAGAGGAATGGAAACTGGATGCTGTGCTAGTCCCTTTATTAGTATGCGATAATATGGGCAACCGAGTCGGCTATGGCAAAGGATTTTACGATCGTTTTCTCTCCAACTGCCGAAAAGACTGCCGGAAAATAGGTGTTTCGTTTTTCGAACCTCTTGATGTGCCTATCGAAGATGTGGCTTCACACGACGTCCCGTTGGATGAGGTTGTTTTCCCT
>JBEBRE010000103.1:0-10902 GCA_040394995.1 Sphingobacterium wenxiniae | reverse complement strand
ATTATTAATCCTTTCAGGGGGTATAAGCATTTTTCTGTTTGGTGATGCAACAGCGTTGTTGCCTCCCATAGTTTTATTTTTTATATATTTGTTTGTTAATATGGAAAAATCAAACATTATTAACATCAGCGAACAAACAACTAGTTTCATCTACCAATCCACATTTGACTTTGTAAAATCTGCCGGACTTGAGGATCGAATGGCTCATATTCTGACGTCAGCCTGTCTTTTACTTGCATCGTTTATACTTCTGGCTCTTATCGATTATCTCATGAGGAGTTTTTTTAATTCGATCGTCACCCGATTGATCAAAAAGACTAAAAGTAATTGGGATAACTATCTTCTCGACAACAAAGTACATGTACATCTAAGCCGTCTTATTCTCATAGGTATTTCGCAACAATTGTTACCCTCTATTTTTGTCGGCTTTCCCTCTTTTATCACGGCTCTCGAAAAATTTTTGAGTGTCCTGATGATCTTTGCGGTTTACGGACTTATAAACGGTCTTCTAAAGACTGGCCGGGATATTCTTCGCTCATCTAAGGCCTTTGTGGACAAACCTCTGGACAGCTATCTCCAGGTATTTCAGATATTCCTGATATTTGTCGTCGGTACGCTGATTGTTTCCTTGCTTACCGGCAGTTCGCCATGGTCTTTTCTTGTTTCTTTGGGAGCAGCGTCAGCCATACTGATGTTGGTATTCAAAGATACTATACTTGGATTTGTAGCCAGTATCCAGGTTTCCGCAAATGATTCGGTACGTGTCGGGGATTGGATAGAAATGCCTAAATATGGTGTAGACGGAGATGTGTTGCAAATCAACCTCAACAATGTCAGGGTGCAGAACTGGGACAAGACTATTGTGACTATACCGACTTATACCCTGTTAAGCGATTCTTTTAAGAATTACAGGGGAATGCAGGAAAGTGGCGGACGAAGAATCAAGCGTGCTATCCATATCAAGATTTCAACTATACGGTACCTAAATTCCCACGAAATAGAAAACCTCAAGAAGATTGCACTGCTGGCACCGTATATTGCGCAAAGGGAAGAAGAGATCAAAAAATACAACAGCGAGCATAATGTTGACGAAGACGTGCTCGTGAACGGACGCAGAATGACAAATGTCGGTTTGTTTAGGGCCTATATCAAAGCTTATGCATTGCATAATCCGAATATCCATCAGGGGTTGACCTTATTGGTTCGTCAATTGGCTCCGACCGAGCACGGGCTTCCTTTAGAACTCTATATGTTTACAAAAGGCACCCAGTGGGCATTTTTTGAGGATGTTATGTCCGATGTTTTCGACCATCTTTTTGCCGCGATCAAATATTTTGATCTGGAAGTGTTTGAACTGCCTGCTTCGGATGACCTGCGCCACCTATTGGAAAAGCAGGTGAAAGAAGTCTAATAATTAATAACAGGCTGGCCTATTCGTGTGCTTTCTCGGCTGGCCTCCTTCTTTCAACATTTCAAAATAGACAACTCGATACTTCTGTTTGCAGGATATAAGAGCGGCGCCCGTTATCCCTCGGCGACATGCCGTGTGTCGTCAAAAAATATCGACAAAAAGAGATAGCCTAAAGCCAATTACGGAAAGATTTGGCCTTCCCATGCTACTTGCAACGAAGGCGTTCGATTTGGTTTTTTGTGCGCATTAACAAGGCGGAAAAAGCGGTTACCGGCAGGGGCAGTTTGGCTTTCTCCTTGTTTTTTGGTACCTTTGTCCTAATTCTTGGTCTTTTAGTCCTGTTCAAAAAGGACTTCTTAAACGAAAAAATCAACACAGTTTGTCTAAAAAAGTAAGTGTGATAGGTGGCGGTAGCTGGGCTACGGCGTTAGTGAAAATTTTAGCTGAAAATAAAGTTTATGTCACGTGGTATCTTCGTCGGAACGAGCAGGCAGATGCTGTCAACAAGTTTGGTGCTAATCCTGATTACTTAAGTTTTGTATCGTTGAACAAGGGTTATATCGCCGCCACCAATGACTTGGATAAAGCCCTTGATGCATCCACCTATATTCTTTTTGCAATCCCGAGTGCACACTTGCCAGGTCTGATAGGTAACATGGAGAGCGACTGCCTAACTGGCAAAAAGGTTATTGTATCCATTAAGGGAACGGTGGGTGAATCAAATTTGTTGCCATCCTCCTATATTTCTACCTGTTTTGGAGTCCTTCCGGAAGATGTGTTGGTCATCGGTGGGCCTTGCCACGCCGAAGAGATAGGGCTCAATCGAAAAACATATATAACCCTGGCCTCGCTTAGCGAATCTTTTGTAGTCGCTGCGGAAGATTTCTTTTCTTCGCCGTACATACAAATCAATCGAAATTTGGATCCGGTAGGTGTCGAGTATGCGGCCATTTACAAGAATATTATCGGTATCGTCTGTGGCATGGCCAAAGGACTTAAATATGGTGATAATTTTATCGCTGTATTGGTCGCAAATGCCATAGCCGAATTAGGACAGCTCATGCAGTGCATTAACCCTCATGCCGATATGGGCAACTCTTCTTATTTGGGCGATCTGTTGGTCACGGCCTATTCTGAGCATAGCCGCAACCGTGCATTCGGCGAATTGATCGGACGAGGATACGATATACTTAACATCAAAGAGGTGACGTACATGGTGGCCGAAGGTTATCCGGCCACTAAGGGAATGTATGAAACCGCACAACAGCTGGATATTAACATGCCTATTGTCAATACCGCCTATCGGATTTTATACAAACATATGCCTGTGAGCATCGAATTTAAATTATTAGAAAGGAGTTTAAAATAATGTTATTAGCAACTGATCTGGACGGAACTTTTTTGGGTGGAAAAATGCAGGACCGACTGGAACTGTATCGGATTATCCGGCAGAACCCAAAGATTAAATTAGTATTCGTCACGGGAAGAGGCATTGAGACCGTCATCCCTCTTTTAAACAATCCCATCATTCCTACACCTGACTATGTGATTTCTGATGTCGGGTCAACCATCGTCAACGGACACACGTTGGAAAATATAGAGCCCCTGCAATCGCAGATAGAGGCCAAATGGCCTCATATTTATGATCTGGAAGCACAGATACTGAAAATAGCCGGTATCACTAAGCAGGAAGTCCCACAGCAAAGAAGGAGTTCCTATTACTATACAGCAGACACGGATCTTACAGCGATACGGGCAATAGCACAGGAGAATGATCTCGACTTGATTACGTCGGTAGATAAATACCTGGACTTAATGCCTCAGGGTGTGAACAAGGGCAGTTCTTTGCAGGCGCTTGTTTCCTATCTGAACGAAAATCCCGAAGACGTTCTGGTCGCAGGAGACACATTGAATGACCTGTCTCTTTTTCAGGCAGGTTTCAAGGGAGTCGCTGTTGGACGGTCCGAACAAAAGCTCATCAATGCGGTACAGGGAATCCCGGACATACTGCAGGCAGAACGTGAGGGGGCTGGCGGTATTTTGGAAGCAATGGAAAAATTTGAAGTATTCCGCAAATATATGAACGCTACGCCCCAAAAGCGTAGAAAATCTTCCAAATCACCAAAAGAGCAACTTGTCGTCGTATACCATCGTCTTCCTTTTGAGAAAAAGGTGGTCAACGGAAAGTCCGTACGTGTAGCTCCCAAAAGCCCCAATGGCATTATACCGTCTTTGCTCGGACTGTTTGAAAATAAACGTGCAGGTATATGGATAGGCGAGGAGGTAAAGGAAAAAAATGGAGCACCTGTGCCAAACCAGCTTATCGACGAGGAAAAGTATCCGAATCTGGTGGCCGCGACAATAGGGCTAGCCAAGGGAGATATCGATCGCTTTTACCGGGTCTTTTCGAAAGAAGCCTTTTGGCCAACGATATTCTCTTTTGTAGATAAAGCCAAGTTCAATCACGAAGATTGGCTACATTATCTGGAAATCAACAAGATTTTTGCAGAGCGTGTGGCCGAAGAGGCGGATGAGGGGGCATTGGTATGGATACATGAATACAATCTTTGGATGGTTCCGGCATTTCTGAAAGCGATGAGGCCTGATGTCAAGATCGGCTTTTTCCATCATACCTCTTTCCCCGCGGCAGATATTTTTAATATCATACCCTGGCGGAGAGAGATTATCGGTTCGCTGTTATTGTGTGATTTTATCAGTTTCCATATCCCGCGCTACGTGGAAAATTTTGTCGATGTGCTCCGTAGCCATACACCTTTCAAGGTGCTGAAGAAGATCAATGCAGCCAAACAGTTCCTGACCTATAGCTGTGCTTTGGGAGTGGAGCAGATGACCAAGGTCATCGAAGTCGAGGGACGACAGATCAGGCTGGGCGCGCAGCCGGTAGGGGTGAATGTAGAGAATATCGAACGTATGCTGTCCCAACCGAAGCTCAAAAAACGGATCAACGCCACTATTGCGCAAAAAGAAAAAAGCGGCCGCAAATTCATATTGTCCGTAGAGCGCTTGGATTACGTAAAAGGCCCATTGGAAAAGGTCAAAGCTTTTGGCGAATTTTTGGCAGCATATCCTGAATATAGGGAGAAAGTCGAGCTCATCAACATTTGTACGCCCCCATCGCAGGGCATGAAGATATACAACCAGATCATGCAAGAGCTCAATCAGGCCGTCGGCGAGATCAATGGTAAATATTCAACCATGGACTGGACGCCTATCCGTTATTTTTACCGCGCCTTGCCTTTTGAAGAAGTCGTCTATTATTATGGTATCAGCGATGTGGCTTGGATTACGCCACTTCGAGACGGGCTGAATCTGGTTGCGAAGGAATATGTCGCGGCGCAGGGCCTCTCCCAGCAAAAGAAAAAAGGCGCTTTGGTCATTTCAGAATTTGCCGGCTGTTCGGTGGAACTGCAATATGCCCTGTTGACCAATCCATACGATGAGAAAAGCATGAAAGAAAGCTTATTGAAAGCATTGATTATGGATGAAGAAGAAAAAGAGGTGCGCATGAGCCGGCTATTTGAAATCGTCAGACATTATGATCTGAACTATTGGGGCAGGGATTTTGTGAATGAACTGGAAAAAGCTTAGCATATCTTGAGGGGATAAATTTATTTAGCAACCAATATTATACATGATACCCTTTTGTTTTTCTTATTTTTGTTGCTTTTAAGGGCTAATATATATGTGCAAAGGAAAATTACGCGTCATGTTCCGTAGAGCGTTGGCTCAAGTTAGCAGATCTGTCAAGCGTGTAAACCGGTGGAGAATGCAAAAAATCTCCAACCGCAATTTTCTGGTTTTTTTGGCTGTATTGGTCGGTATCGTCGGCGGGCTGGCTGCGGCTTTACTTAAAGGAATGACGCACCATATTGCCGCATTCCTACAGAATGACGTACAGATGGAGTACAAGTATTATCTCTATTTACTGTTTCCATTGATTGGAATTTTGTTCAGTGTCATCTATGTCCGCAGGTTTATAAAAGCAAAGAAGATGGAGCACGGCATCACGCCGATCATATATGCCATTTCAAGAAGGTCAAGCAAAATTCCGGTTCATAATTCATATTCTCAGATCATCACCAGTGCGATCACCGTCGGCTTTGGCGGGTCTGCAGGTCTGGAGGCACCCATCGCCTATGCCGGATCGGCCATAGGGTCGAATATGGGCTCTTTCTTCGGGCTTAATTATCGGGAGATTACATTGTTGTTGGCCTGTGGAGCCGCAGCAGGTATAGCAGGGGCATTTAACAGCCCTATTGCCGGTATGATTTTTGCCATTGAGATTTTACTCCCCGAGTTTTCTATACCTGCTTTTATCCCTTTACTGATCGCGGCAGCTACCTCTTCTGTTATTTCCAAGGCCTTGTACAGCGAACCCTTATTCCATTTGGTGACAGACGACTGGGCATTGAGCGGATTGTTCTTTTATATCCTGTTGGCATTGATTATCGGAGCTTATTCGGTCTATTTTGCGAAGTTAAGCACATATATAAAACGGTGGTATGATGCGGTCAAAAATCCGTATCGTAAAGTGTGGATCAGCGGAACCGTTCTTGGTATCCTTATCTTTCTTTTTCCTGCACTGTATGGGGAGGGGTATTTGACTATTCAGCAAATTTTGGATGGAAAGCATACTGCTATATTGAGCAACAGCATATTTGCACAATACCAGGATATAGGGATAGCGCTTGTATTGTTTGTCGTGTTAACGGTTTTTTTTAAATCTATTGCTTCGCTGGTTACCCTGAATAGTGGTGGAAATGGTGGCGTGTTCGGCCCAAGTTTGGTTATGGGAGGATTATTGGGTTTTGCCTTTTCGTATGGAATAAACCTGACGGGCTGGGCAGAGCTGAACATCGTCAATTTTACCGTAGTAGGCATGGCAGCGGCTTTGGGTGGCATTATGCATGCCCCATTGACGGCAATCTTTCTGATCGCAGAGATTACAGGAGGATATGTATTGATGGTGCCCTTGATGATCGTGACGGCCATATCTTATCTCATTAACAGAGCATTCATGAAACATTCGATATATACCAAGGTGCTCGCTGAGCAAGGCGATCTGCTGAGCCATGAAGATAAAGACGGCACAGTATTGAGCATGATGAAACTCCGGTATCTATTAGAAAAGAACTTTACGATGTTAAAACCTTTTGAAAAAGCTGTCGATAGACGGTATGACATTATCCATACGAAACGGAATATATTTCCGATCGTAGACGACGAAAATAAATTTCTGGGGATTGTGCATAGTGAGCGATTGTTTGAGATATTGTTAGGAGAGGATCCTGTTGCTCAGGAAAAGCCTATGCAGGAGATCATGCAGAAACCTGCGGATATTGTAAATATTTCTTCGCGCATGGATACTGTCATGCAAAAAATGAATCGAGAAGATGTCTGGATGTTGCCAGTAGTGGATGATGAAGGGAAATATCTCGGGTTTATTTCCAAGTCGGCTGTATTTAATAAGTATAGAGCACTACTCATGCGGCAAGCAGCGTATTATACGTAATCGTGTATAGGGAGCATGGCAATACAGTTTGTGCCATGCTTTTTTACGTATCGTCTTCTAGATAGCCCAATCGTATCGTTCTGATACTGGCTACGTGTTCTCCTTTTATCCCTGCTTTTCCTCATCAGTAAGGGGCGCAGGCGGGATGGGACCGTCTTCGCGTTCGATTTCTTTTACCTCTACATGTACCGCAAATTCGGAAGGCTCGATGGGTACGCCTTTGTATGTAGCATATTCCCGTGTATAAACTGCACCAAAATACAGGATGGCCGCAATGTAGTATACCCACAGCAATATCAGTACGATGGAACCGGCGGCGCCATAAGTGGTTTCGGTATCTGTGGTGTTGATGTAGAATCCGATAAGGAAGCGTCCTACCGCAAAGAGGATGGTGGTAAAAAAGGCTCCTGACCATACGGTTTTCCAACGGATGTTGACATCGGGCAACACTTTAAATATTACGCTAAAGAGCAACAGTACCACGCCAAAGGAAAGCAGGAAATTCACCGCGTCCAACAGGAAGACAGTCGAATCTGGAAAATACCGTTGTAGTCGTTCTGTGAACGCCAGGATAACTCCGTTGACAATCAGTGTCACGACAAGAAGGAAGCCCAAGCCAATCACCAGGGAAGAAGACAACAACCGGTCTTTGATGACCTTTAGCCAGCCTTTTTTTACATGCGGACGTACATGCCAAATGCTGTTGATGGAATGCTGTATGTCCCCAAACACCGTCGTGGCACCAAGCAATAGCGTAGCGATACTAATGGCCAAGGTGATGTTGGAATGGCCGGATAGTGATAAGTTTTTGATCACATCCTGTACCTGCCGTGCCGCGCTCGGGCCAACCAGACCCCGCAGTTCAGAAAACACCTTGTTTTCAATCGCTTCGTCACCCAGGAAAATCCCTGCGAGGGACATCATCAATACCAATATGGGCCCCATTGAAAAGACGGTGTAATAAGATAGCGATGCACTGTACTTGAGGCAGGATTCATTCATGAACCCCATGACCGAATTTTTCAAGATATTGAAATGGGCCTTAAATTTGTTGCCTTTTGTGTTTCTTTTTTCCATAGGTAAAACATTAAGATGGTCTCCCATCTGTCCGATCTTGTATAATTAACAATTGCAACGTGTTACTGTTCATAAAAAAATCTTTTTATTTACTAAAAACATCTTCCATATCGCGACAAGTTGCCATCACAGGTTGATATCACTTTTGAATACGTTAACTTATTTGGTGGATTTGAGATTTTTTCAAACAAAGTAGGACGGGTTGTGTTTCTTAACTTACATCAATGCATAATTGAACAGAGTGATCTAAATTGTGTGTCACAAAGCCATAAATAAAAAAGGAAAATAACGAAATGCTCATAGATTTAAAATTCGCTTAATATGCAATCTTTGGTGGCAAGCCTTTTTTAGAAGAGCGTTTTATGTTTTGGAGTTTTGTCAATTCTGATAGAACGATTATAGAAAATGCAAAAGACAATTTGAAAAATCAGGAAGCATTCCCTATAATACCGCAGGACGACAAAGAATATATTTTACTTCCAGAAAGCAAATACGAAAAAAAAGATGATTACATTTAAACAAGAAGAGGACGAACGAACAGGAAAGTTCGTTGTTTTAGCGGATGGTGTTCCGGCAGGAGAGATGACTTATGTATGGGCCGGTACCAACAAATTCATTATTGACCATACTGAAATCTATGAGACATTTGAAGGAAAGGGATATGGCAAACAATTGGTGATGAAGGGAATAGCATATGCGAAGAAAAAAAACGTAAAGATTATACCTTTGTGTCCTTATGCAAAAAAGGTGATGGAAAACGATGAAAGTCTGCACGAAATGATATTTAGATAGGCTAATTTTGACAAACCGTTTGGCCATCTAAAAAAATACAAAGAAATATCCTACAAACTAAGGGGACGATTTGCAACTTTTTTCTATTAAGGAGTCACCGTCTTCTAGCAAGAAAATAATAAACTTAAGATTTCGTGCGTTTATCTGGTCTAGGACCGCGTTTGTAGATGATTAGTCCGTTTAAGAAATTGCGGAGAAACTGATCGCCACAAGGCTTGAAGTTTGGATGATCCTCATTGCGGAATATCGCACTCAGCTCGGTTTTTGTTACCTTGAAATCCACCAAAGCCATCACCTTGACAATGTCGTCGTCCGTAAATTTTAAAGCTACGCGGAGCTTCTTCATGATATCGTTGTTGCTCATGGCGTAAAATTAGTGAAATACTCCGAAAAGAAACGGATTGTAACCGTATCATTTTTTCGATCTCTTTGTTTATTAGGAAAAGATGCAGTCATGATGGACACCAACAATCTTAAAAAAATCTGGATGAGATGAGCTTGATCGAAGCCGTTATAAATCCCCGAGACGTTGCTTGACGCTCGAGGATATATGTTAATAAGTGTTGCTTAACCGACTTCCAATGCAAATTCTTCAACAGGTAGCCTCACCTTTTTAAGCGGTGCCAGCCAGTCTTGCTCCTCATCGCGATAGCCTAATGAAAGGAGTACGACACTGCGTAAGCCTTTTTCGCTCAGACCAAGGATACGGTCCACCTGCGCGGCATCAAAGCCTTCCATTGGAGTAGAATCAACCTGTTCAGCAGCGGCCGCAATCAATGCTGTACCGAGTCCAATATAAGCTTGGCGGGCGGCCCATTGAAAGTTATCTTCTGCAGCGCGCGGCAATAGGAAACTTTCCAGTTTGTTTTTGTAATCGTCGAGATGCGCTATCGGTATTGACCGGATAGATGCTGTACGCGACATGAATTCGGCGATCATGTGTTTATCAATGTTGGTGTAAGCGGCGAATACAAGCAGATGAGAAGACTCGCTAATCTGTACGTTGAAAGAGCCTGCCCCCAACTCAGCACGTAGCGCCTTGTCTTTGACCAAGATAACACGGTAAGGCTGTAGGCCCACAGAAGATGCGCTCAGATTGGTTGCTTCCAAAATGCGTTGGATTTTGTCGTCTGCGACAGTGATGTCTTTGTATTTCTTCACGGCGTACCGCCATGATAAAGCTTGTTGTAATTCCATTTGTAGTTTTAATTTTTGTAATACGGATGCAAATATCCGACGAATTAGTGTAAATTTGTAACCAAGTGACAAAAAGTAATAGTGACATTTGGGTAACTAAGTAACATAGGAAGGAACTTGGCTTCGATAGTAAGATTAAGTGTAATGCGTGTATTACGCGTACATAAAATTATTTTAGAATATGAAAATAGAAACAGATAAGGCCCCCTGTGACGGATATGACTATTCGAACTGTGGCAGGCGCATCGCTGCCGTACACGATACCATGGATGTATTGAACGGTAAATGGAAGATTGCGATTATTTCCTTGCTTGGCTTCGGCAAGCGACGCTATTCGGAGATATTAAAGGAAGTAAACGGCATCTCGGGAAAGATGCTCAGCCGGGAGCTGAAAGACATGGAAATGAACCTATTGATAAAGCGCACAGTTATCTCGGAACAACCTGTATCAGTGGTATATGAACTGACTGATTATTGTATGGATCTGCTTCCGGTAATCCATAGTCTGGCAGATTGGGGAGCAAAGCATCGACAACGCGTTATCCAACAGTATAAGGATCAACGCACGGAAGTGCCCGCATAGCCTTGAATCGAATTATTTGAATATATGATTTCTCTCCAATGAGCGATATTTTATTTGGATGTCGTTCTGTTGATACAGAAATGATCGCTATTTACAACCCGTAAGCGTAGTATTATATATTGGCGCTTGGATATAAAAGACCCGTGTAGCCCAAAAAACCAGTCAAGCCACCGGTATGGACAACAAGTATTTTAGCACCTTTTGGGAAGTAGTCTTTTTGAATAAGATCATGCACGGCGTAGAAAAGTTTCCCCGTGTAGGTAGGTTCGATCATGACACCGGTTTTTTGGGTAAAAAATTTGATAAAGG
>JBEBRE010000102.1:0-10930 GCA_040394995.1 Sphingobacterium wenxiniae | reverse complement strand
TGGACAAAAGACATGATGAGTGAGGAAGCGAAATTGGAATTGGGATTTATGTAAAGGTTCGGATAAAGGTTCGGAGCACACAAACTTCATGGGCTGAAGGTGCTTCTCTCCTTGCTTCGCGAGGACACGAAATAACTCTACCGTTCCAAGCGGGAGAGGAATCTATAACATTTGTAATAGATGTCTCGGTTTCCTCGACATGAAAAATATGGTGCACAGCTTCGTCAGTAGCTCTCTTTGTCATTCCGACGAGGTACGAGGAGGAATCTATGGGCATGGAGGATTTTTCCCACTCATCTATAGATTACCTTCGGTGAGCACTTCGCGGTTTTGCTTCGCAGAGCCTTCGGGCTCTCCCTACGGTTGAAATGACAAAAAAACGCCAATGCGAGCATCGGGATAACTTGGAAGAATAGATAAAGCAAGTTTATAAACTTGCACTATTCATCCTCACAAGTTATTCCGACAAGTCGGAACTAAACTTGCGAGAGCATAGGAACATGGGCATAAAAAGCTCACAGATAATTTACCTTAATTTCTATAAGAAAATATCCGGTCTATCCTTAAATCATATCATGTATTCTTCACCGAAGCTTCCAATTGGCTGAGTGTCTTCTTCGGTTTTTGAGGTGCCTGATCTTTGCCAAACAATCCGTTCCAAATTTTCCGGGATTCTTTTGTCAACAAAGGAGAAACAATAGACAGAATCAGCACGTACACCACTACAAAAGACTGAATAACGGGCAACAATCCGCCGGCCTTACCAATATTGGCCATGATGATGGAAAATTCGCCACGAGCTGACAAGGTAAACCCGATATCAAATGACGTTCGGGGTTTCATTCCAGAGAATTTCGCCGCAAAATATCCGGAAGCAACGTTTCCGATGACGGTGACAAACGCAGCCAAAGAAGCCCATCCCACCGCGCCCCCAAGGGTATAAATGTCAATGGACAATCCGAAACTAAAGAAGAACATCGCCCCAAAGAAATCTTTATAAGGCAGAATCATACCCTCGATCTTTTTGATGTATTTCGAATCGGCAAAGACCAATCCGGCCATCAATGCACCTATTGCCTCCGCTACATGGATGGTTTCCGAGAAACCCGCAATGATAAACAACAAGCTAAAGACAAGCAGGATAAAAAGCTCGGAACTTTTTTCGTGCAAAAGCTTGTCGATGGCTGGCACCAACTTTCTTCCCAAAATCAAGAAAGCCAAGATAAAACCCAAAGCCAATAAAGAGGTGCTGACCACGGACCAAACAGACGTTCCTCCGGTCAAGATCAATCCGGAGAGAAACGAAATATGCATGGCAATAAACAGATCATCAAACATAATCATGCCCATGATGACCTCGGTTTCGGCATTGGCCGTTCGTTTTAAATCCGTCAATACCTTGGCAACGATAGCAGTAGACGAACTGGTCATCACACCACACAAGACCATCATTTCCTTAAAGGGTAAGTCCATTAGCCAGCCAATCAATAATCCTGAAATAAAATTCAGAAAAACATAGATCGTCCCACCGGTAACAATGGATTTGCCCGATTTCATCAATCGGCTGACAGAAAATTCCAATCCCAAATAGAAAAGCAGAAAAAGAACACCCAATCGGCCCATAAACTCTATAAAAGGCTTACTTTCCGTAAATTGGAGGTCAATATGCCAAAATTGGGGTGCATGTTGCCCGAGAAGCATACCGATAATAATAAAAAAAGGTATCACTGAAAACCGCAATCTATTCGCTAACAAACCAACGA
The DNA here is from genome assembly GCA_040394995.1 of Sphingobacterium wenxiniae. Lineage (GTDB taxonomy): Bacteria > Bacteroidota > Bacteroidia > Sphingobacteriales > Sphingobacteriaceae > Sphingobacterium > Sphingobacterium wenxiniae_A. The sequence goes on along the minus strand of JBEBRE010000102.1, from coordinate 9,167 downwards.
CTGCTACCAAAAAAACAGCAACACCGACTTCTAATATTAAGGTAGGTGACAACATATGTTTAGATTAGAATTTCTTTTAAAAGCTTAATATTCGATTTTTTCCCTGCAATAACCAAGGTAACACCTGGCGAAATGACATAATCCGGCCCCGGATTGATAATCGTTTCATCTTCGCGAATCGCGGCAATAATGGATGCGCCTGTGCGCTGTCTTACCCCCAGTTCGCCAATGCTTTTGTTCACCCCGTCGTTGGATTCCTCCACTTTATACCATTCAATACGCAAATCATCTAAGGCGACTTCAATGGTTTCCAGCGCTTTGGGCTTGTAGGAAAGCCCTCCTAAAATTCCGGCCACTTGGCGAGACTCCTCGTCCGATAAGGTCATCACACAATGTGTTTCACTGTCATCATCTTCCGAACGATACAGTTCGCGTTTTCCGTCATCATGAATCACCACGATCATGTTGTCTCCTGCCTCGGTTTCGATTTGGTATTTTTTACCAATACCAATCAAATCACTTTCTCTAACTATTGACATAGCAAAAAGATTTAATACTTCCGTATTTTGTTAATACTGTTGAGAACAAAACTACTAAAAATATTTACAATTTAAGGGCTATAACGATTCGCGGAGGCCAGCAAGGCACGCGACAGGAGTCGCGCGCCAGCAAGAGGATAGAACATGGCAACAACCTTCCTTATACGCAATTAACCAAATGAAAAACAACAGAAATTTGACAAACCAAAAACCTATGCCTTTTTTATTTGTTGTTATTCATATAAACTTAATACCAAAAGCTATGAAAAGGATAAATCTAATCATCGCATTAATGGCTTGTTTTCAAGTATTATTGGCCCAGGAAAGCAGTTTCAAAATTGACACCAAAGCGTCGACCATTGTTTGGCATGCGAAAAAAGTTGTCGGAGGCCACACCGGAACGGTTGCCATCAAGGATGGCTCCATCAAAACGGAAAACAACAAAATCATCGGTGGAGAATTTTCCATCGACATGTATTCCATCGCGTGTACGGATGCACCAAAGGTTACCAATGACCTGAGAGGTGAGAATTTTTTCAATGTTTCCAAGCACCCAACTGCGAAATTTGTCATCACAAATGTCGATAACAGCACATCAACGCCTATTATTTCCGGAAATCTGACTGTTAGAGGCAAGACAAAAAACATCTCCTTTCCGGCGAAGGTCACTTCTATTTCCGACAAGGGCGTATCGGCAGAAGCTCGCGATGTCAAAATCAACCGTCTGGACTTTGATATCAAATACCGCTCGGCCACTTTCTTCGGTGATTTGGGAGATCGTGCGATTGAGAATGATTTTACATTAGACATCAACATAAAAGGTGTAAAATAAGCGATCTGTTGTATGTTATAGGTCATGAAGAAGAAATCTTCTTCCATGGTTTCTTTTGCGAATAATGAAGCGCTTTTGATGGCGGCAAGATGAAATATTTTGTTTGCTTTACCGCTTTTGAGGTAATTCTTCCTAACCCGAGTTCGATTGTTATCTATTTGATAATTAGCATTATAAAAAAAAGGTTTACATATTTATGGAAACATATGCATTCTATGGTTCGACCCCGATGGGGTCGTATGAATGAGAAAACACCCATATACTATAAACATTTGACCTCTACGAGGTCTTTTTTAATCGAACTGAGATTCCACGCTTAGAATGCATGTTCTTCTCAAAACGAATCGCTACTTCACCGCAACATCGATGATTTTATAGCTTCCATCTTCTTTTTTTTCACCTTTTCCGACAGCTATGCTCTTGGAGTGGTAGAACAGGTATGTCCAATCGGCCTCCCTCCCTTCTTCCCAATACTTTTTACGCAAATCGCGGGCTAATCGGCCATCGAAGTCATATTTGGCTATAAAATTCTTAAAAATTTCTTCCGGTTCTGGGAGGACGTCGCCTCCAAAGAAATAATGCTCACCCCCGACATGAATATGAAAAACCTGATGAAAAGGTGTATGCGCACCATTTACTTCATACGAAACCTGATGGTCTATTTCGCCATCACCTTCCAGCAATACCAAGTTGCCACTGCGCTGTATCACATCAAATATTTCCGTTTTGTATGAAGGATTGTCGCCACTAAAAGCATATTCCCATTCTCCTCTTTGCACAAAGTATTCGGCGTTCGGAAAGGCTATCCTTGCCACACCATCTTTAAAGTCCACCATACCGCTGGCATGATCCTTGTGCAGGTGCGACATCAATACATACTTGACATCTTCCGGCTCAAATCCCAACTTACGGATATTGCGGTGGATCAGCAACTCGTTGCTTTCATCGCGAAACCCCAATCCGGTGTCGCATAGAATCAAACCACCTTCCGCTACGATGAGAAAAGGATGAACATGTACAAAAATAGAGCCTTTTCGGCTTAACGGGTCGTCTTTTTGGGAGTCGAATGGAACAAATACTTTGGACGCATCAACAGAAAAAGAGCCTTCGTATAAGGAGTATGCTTGAATCATTTTTTATTTAATCGTAAATCAGTAATTTACAGAAGCTTATTCTTTACCCGCTTTGGCGCATTAGGTAAACCCATTTACAAAGCGTATATTTACACGTTATTACAGTGGCAAAGATATGCAAAAAAGGTGGGTAGTTAAGCCAAAAAATGATACCGAAAAAATCAATAAACTGCGTAATGAATTGGGTGTAAGCCCGGTTATTGCCGGTTTGTTGTGGAATCGCGATATTAGCACCTTTGAACAGGCCAAAGCCTTCTTTCGGCCGTCGTTGGACATGTTGCACGATCCTTTCTTGATGAAAGACATGGACAAAGCCATTACCCGAATTGAGCAGGCTATCGGCAACAAAGAGAAAATCCTCATCTATGGTGATTATGATGTTGACGGCACAACAGCTGTTTCAGTGGTGTATAGCTTCTTCCGCGATTTTCATTCGGGTTTGGAATTTTATATCCCCGATCGTTATCAAGAAGGCTATGGCATTTCCATGAAGGGAATCGACTATGCAGCAGCCAACGGATTTTCACTAATCATTGCTTTGGATTGTGGCATCAAAGCGCTAGAGAAGGTCAAATATGCGGCGTCCAAAAATATCGATTTCATCATTGGCGACCACCATTTGCCCGGCGAACAGATACCAAATGCCATAGCGGTGCTGGACCCCAAACGCAAAGATTGCGCATATCCCTATAAAGAACTTTCCGGCTGTGGCATCGGGTTTAAAATCATCCAGGCTTTCATCCAAAAAAACGGAATGGATATACAGTTGGCTTACCAATATTTGGATTTGGTGGCCGTCAGCATCGCCTCTGATATTGTTCCCATTACCGGAGAAAATCGGATTTTGACCCATTTCGGATTAAAAAAACTGAACAACAATCCTAATTGTGGCTTGCAGGCTCTTATCAATCTATCGTCTAATAAAACGGGACAATTCTCTGTTGGAGACATTGTTTTCCAAATTGGCCCGCGCATTAACGCCGCCGGCCGCATCGAGCACGCCAAGGATGCTGTCAAGCTTTTGATTGCCAAATCGCTACAAGAGGCCAAGGATTATTCTGTGACGGTCGACGACCAAAACAACTTGCGCAAGGATTTTGACTTAAAAATCACGGAAGAAGCCTTAGACATCATCGATAGTAACGAAATTTTGCAACAACGTAAATCAACCGTATTATTCAAAGAAGACTGGCACAAGGGCGTCATCGGTATCGTGGCTTCAAGATTAACCGAAAAATATTATAGGCCAACCATTATCCTGACCAAAACAAACGGACATATTGCGGGCTCGGCACGTTCTGTATTGGGATTTGATTTATATGAAGCACTCAGTGAGTGCAGCGATTTATTGGATCAATATGGCGGGCATAAATATGCCGCCGGGTTAACCATGCCATTGGAAAACGTCTCCGCTTTTCAAGAGAAATTTGAGTTGGTGGTCAGCAACAGCATTAGCCCTGAAATGCTGCAACAAGAGGTTTTGATTGAAGCCGTGATCAAACTGACCGAGATAGATACGAAATTCTGCCGTATTTTGAAGCAATTCGAACCTTTCGGACCGCAAAACGAGGCCCCCATTTTCTTAACCAAACAAGTGGAGGGTTCGGGCTATATTGTCGGGGGTAACCACGTCAAAATGGTGGTCAAGGAAAAAGACTCTCCGACTTTTGATTGTATAGGATTTGGCTTGGCACAGCATATAGACCATATCAATTCCGGCAATAAATTCGACATTTGCTACACGATAGAAGAGAACAATTGGCGTGGCAAAAAGAATCTGCAATTAAACATCAAAGCCATACGGTATTAGCCTATTGATTGTAAACCTTTTGCATTTTTTATTTTTTACTTTTTACTTTTTACTTAACATTGGAATATATTTGTAGTCAATAGCATGCATAGATGATTTTAAAAGCGGAGAACCTTATCAAAAAATATAAGCAACGGACGGTTGTCAACAATGTCTCGTTTCATGTGGAGCAAGGTGAAATCGTGGGATTGTTGGGGCCAAACGGGGCCGGCAAAACGACATCGTTCTATATGATCGTTGGACTGATTAAACCCAACGATGGACATGTGTATTTGGATGATCTTGAAATCACGCAGGATGCTATGTATCAACGAGCACAAAAAGGCATTGGCTATTTGGCACAGGAGGCGTCCGTTTTCCGTAAGCTATCTGTCGAAAACAATATTCTTGCTGTTTTGGAGATACATTATCCCCATAAGGCAGAACGTATGGAAAAACTGGAAGAGCTGTTAACCGAATTTAGTTTGCATCGGGTGCGCAAAAACCGTGGCGACCTACTATCAGGCGGTGAACGTCGCCGTACGGAAATTGCACGGGCGTTAGCCGCCAATCCGCACTTTATCTTATTGGATGAACCGTTTGCCGGTGTAGACCCCATTGCCGTGGAAGAAATTCAAACCATCGTCTCTAAATTGAAGCGTAAGAATATCGGCGTGCTAATTACTGACCACAACGTACAGGAAACGCTGTCTATTACCGACAGGGCTTACCTGCTAACGGAAGGGAAAATCATGCTTACGGGAACACCCGAAGAAATAGCAGACAATGAACTGGCGCGTAAATTCTACTTGGGCAGACATTTTGAATTACGTAGAAAAAAACTTTAAATTCGATTCTCAGATTAGCGACAAATGGCACTCCTGAACTCTCTTTTCACGTGGATAATGAAAAAGCGCATTCACCAGATTGAGCTTTTCATGAAATATCCACATGATGTGCAAGAAGAATGGTTCCAAAGTCTGATATCGACTGCTGAAGCAACGGAATGGGGTAAGAAATACGACTATAACAGTATTTTAACACCCGATGAATACAAAAACCGCGTACCTATCCAAGATTACGACGACATTAAAGTTTACGTTGATCGCATGATCAAGGGAGAGCAGAACCTCATTTGGCCTTCGGACATCAAGTGGTTTGCAAAATCTTCGGGGACCACATCTGATCGGTCAAAATTTATCCCGGTCAGCATGGAGGCTCTGGAAGACTGCCATTACCAAGGCGGAAAGGACATGCTTTCTATTTATTGCCATAATCGTCCGGAGAGCAAAGTTTTCACCGGAAAATCGGTCGTCATTGGCGGGTCGTCCCAAATAAACAACTTCAACCCAGATTCTTATTACGGCGATCTGTCATCCATATTAATCCGAAACTTACCTTTTTGGGCCGAATTTAAACGCACACCGAATATTGAGGTGACATTGAACCCCAATTTTGAAGAAAAAATCGAGCAAATTGCCCAAATTACCATAAAGGAGAATGTCACCAGCTTGGCTGGCGTTCCCACCTGGAATATCGTGATGGCAAAACGCATACTGGAAATAACGGGCAAAGACAATCTGTTGGAGGTATGGCCCAATTTGGAATTTTATGGGCATGGTGGCGTGAGTTTTAGGCCTTATCGCGAACAATTCAAGAAGCTGATTCCTTCGGAAAACATGTATTATTTAGAGAATTACAATGCTTCGGAAGGATATTTCGGCCTTCAGGACCAATCTGATTCGGAGGATTTGCTATTGATGCTGGATTATGGCATTTATTACGAGTTTCTCCCAATGGAAAACATTGAGGAGGAAAATCCCAGGACGTTGAATCTTGACGAGGTAGAAATAGGCAAAAACTATGCGCTGATTATTTCTACCAATGCCGGACTGTGGCGCTATAAAATTGGCGACACCATTAAGTTTACTTCGTTGTCACCTTACCGTTTTCAGATATCGGGCCGAACGAAGCAATATATCAATACGTTTGGGGAAGAAGTTATTGTCGACAATGCGGAACAGGCTCTAGATGTGGCTTGCAAAGCAACAGAAGCCATTATCAAGGATTACACAGCCGGCCCGGTCTATTTCAGAGAGGGAGAAGCCGGAGCACATGAATGGGTCATCGAATTTGAAAAACAGCCAACCGATTTCCAAAAGTTCTGCGAAGTGTTGGACAATTCGCTACGCGAAATCAATTCCGACTACGATGCCAAACGTTATAAGGACATGGCTTTGACTTTCCCCATCATCCACAATGCATCTACTGATACGTTCTACAAATGGATGAAATCGCGCGGTAAACTGGGTGGCCAGAACAAAGTTCCCCGACTGGCCAATAACCGAGAGTATTTGGATGCTTTGTTGCGTTCGATGGGTGATTGATGACTTGATGGGTAGTTAGTATGCCTGTATCAGTATTTCCCGACACCGAGCTTTCAATTGATGTTCACAGTCATTATGCTTTTCCCAAAACTTCCGCAATATTTTCTTTGAAATTACCCTCAATGTTTTTTCAATTATGCCAAACAAAGACAACTAAAATTTCCAAATTGGAAAAATATTTCTGTCAATACACAAAAACTAATGCCTGGATTCTTAGAGGGTACGAACCCGGACAATGGAATGAGTTTAAATCTCCAACTCCATTAAAATTTTGAAAAGATGATAAAAAAGTCTAAATTTAAGGTTATGAAAACGATAACATTAAACATACCTGACAATACAGGAGTGGATGATTTTCAATTATTGATGCTTCTTGCAAGCCGGCTTTATGAGCAAGGAAAACTTTCGCTTGGCCAAGCGGCTGAACTCGCAGGGCTATCCAAAAGAGCTTTTATAGAGCTATTGGGGAATTACGAGGTTTCCATCTTTAATTATTCAAGTTCAGATTTATCAAGAGACGTTGCAAATGCCTAAAACAATCATCTCTGATACAAGTTGCCTTATCATCCTAACAAACATTGGGGAGCTTGAGTTATTGCAAAAGGTTTATGGAAATATTGTGACGACAATTGAGATAGCAACAGAGTACGGAGAACAAATGCCTGATTGGATCAGTATACTTTCAGTTAAAGATGTTTATAAACAACAGATTCTCGAATTACAAATTGACAAAGGAGAATCAAGCGCTATAGCTTTGTCGCTAGAAATACCCGATAGTACCATTATTTTAGATGATATTAAAGCTAGAAAAATAGCAAATCAACTTAACGTCAATTATACAGGTACTTTGGGTGTTATTATTAAGGCAAAACTAACTGGAATTATCCCCTCTATAAAACCAATTTTAGAAAAAATTAAACAAACTAATTTTCGCTTATCTGTAGAGCTTGAAATGCAAGCATTAAAAGAAGCCAAGGAATAGCCATAGCAAGAAGATATAAACTTTAATTAGATAATAAAAAGCTCTTCAACCAAACTACAATTTTTTCCTTTGCATCATCGGTATTCATACTTTTTTCCTAAATTGCACTTTCTTAATAATAAATGTGATGAGTGATACGTATACGCATTCCATTCGTGTAGAGCCTACAACTGCATCCAGGCTCTCACAAGTAGATTTCGACAATTTGAAATTTGGTCAAATCATGTCTGACCACATGTTAGTGGCTACTTATGACGATGGCGCATGGACAGATGTAGCCATTGTTCCTTATGGTGATTTAACAATTAGCCCTTCGATGTCGGCCTTGCATTACGGGCAAGCTATTTTCGAGGGCATTAAAGGTTATAAATTTGGGGACGGTACGGTTAGTATTTTCCGTCCCGACAAAAACTGGGAACGCTTTAACAAATCTGCTAAACGCCTACAGATGCCGGAAGTTCCGGAAGAAATTTTCATGGACGGCTTAAGGCAACTGTTGGATCAGGATCGGGATTGGGTACCTTCTAAAGAAGGGACTTCGTTGTATATTCGTCCTTTTATGTTTGCGACCGAAGCCGCTTTGGGTGTGCATCCATCAAAATCCTACAGCTTTATCATCATTACCTGTCCGGTAGGTGCTTACTATAGCAAACCAATCTCTTTAAAAGTAGAGACACATTATACACGTGCGGCAGAAGGTGGTGTAGGTTTTTCCAAAAATGCGGGAAACTATGCATTATCGCTTTATCCAACACAATTGGCCAATGATGAAGGTTACGACCAGATCATGTGGACAGATGCTTCAGAACATAAATACATTGAAGAAGCTGGTACAGCTAATCTGATCTTCCGTATCGGCGATTCCATCATTACACCACATGGCGACACTATCTTACATGGGGTTACTCGGCGGACCATTATGGAACTAGCCGAAAAATGGGGGTACAACGCTGAGCAAAGAAAAGTTTCGGTACAGGAGTTGATGGATGGCATCAAAGCCGGAACTGTATCCGAAGCTTTTGCAGCTGGGACGGCAGCTACGGTAACCCATATTTCACGTATCGGGTTTGAAGGACAAGATTATCACCTGCCGCCTGTAGAGGGCCGTGAATTTTCCAATAAGGTATTGGATTACCTAAATCAACTGCGCTACGGAAAGATTGAAGATCCGTTCGGATGGAATTTTATTGTGTAAGGTTTTCTAAACGGTTACGAAGAGCTTTTAAAAATATCATAACCGCAAAGGTCGCTGAGGTAACGCAAAGGATGCCAAACATAGCGAAGAAATAGACCTTTGCGAACTTAGCGAAAAACTTTGCGTTCTCTGCGGTTAAATTCACGTTATTACAACCACTAAGAAATGAGAATATGTAGTTTATTGCTTTTTTGTTTATGTCTAACCGTGCTGCATACGGAAGCACAACATCGAAAACCTAATATTGTCCTGATTTTGGCCGATGATTTAGGAATAGGCGATTTGGGCACTTATGGACAACAGTATATTC
>JBEBRE010000101.1:0-11047 GCA_040394995.1 Sphingobacterium wenxiniae | reverse complement strand
TAAAGGTTATCTAACTCACTAATGTAATTTACCTTTAAAATCTTAAAACCATGAGGTAGAAGAGTTGCTGTTGAGCGATCCGGCTATAAAAAATAAATTGTTGGATTATGACATTTTTAACTGGTACGGTTCGGCAGCGTTGCCGGAATATTTGCCTTTTTCTGATAAATTATGGAAATTGAAACCTTAAAAGGAATGACTATGAAAAATAACGAGCGGGTATATAAAATGCCTTTTGCCGGAGTCTATCCGCATTACATAGCCAAAGTGGAGAAAAAAGGTCATACAAAAGCCGAACTAGATGAAATTATATGCTGGCTGACGGGATATACTGAAAAGGATTTGGAGCGTATCCTCGATGATAAGATCGATTTGAAGACCTTTTTTGCGCAAGCACCTCAGATCAATCCCAATGCTTCCAAGATAACGGGTGTCATTTGTGGCTACCGTGTGGAAGAAATTGAGGATCCACTGATGCAAAAAATCCGTTATATGGATAAGCTGATTGACGAGTTGGCCAAAGGAAAGGCCATGGAGAAGATTTTGCGAAAGTAGACTACTGTTTCAAACAAACATGTTTTTCCAAGGGATGGTAGCGAGCAAATCAATCTGATGATGAAGTTAGAATGATTTCAACAAAGGGCTGTCTTCCACGATTCCGCAATGAAATAATGGAAAACAACCCTTATTATACCTTTATCATGGTTGCTAAGACTTAACCTTCAAAGCTAAACTCAACTCTTCCAATTGTGCGGGATCGATAGTCGCAGGGGCATCAATCATTACATCACGGCCGGAATTGTTTTTCGGGAAGGCAATAAAGTCGCGGATGGTTTCCTGTCCGCCCAAGATGGCGGTTAGGCGATCGAGGCCGAAAGCCAGTCCGCCATGGGGTGGCGCGCCATATTGGAAGGCATTCATCAAGAAACCAAACTGCTCTTGAGCCTGTTCGGGGGTAAAACCAAGATGTTTGAACATTAAGGCTTGTGTCTCTTTGTCGTGGATACGGATGGAACCTCCGCCGATTTCATTCCCATTTAAGACCAAATCGTAGGCATTTGCCCGCACTTTGCCCGGATCAGTGTCCAACAGGTGCATGTCCTCCTTTTTTGGTGAGGTGAACGGATGGTGCATGGCATGGTAACGCTCGGTTTCCTCCTCCCATTCCAACAATGGAAAATCAACCACCCATAGCGGTGCAAATTCATCTGGCTTGCGTAAACCCAAGCGGTTACCTAACTCCATGCGTAATGCGCTAAGCTGTGTACGCGTTTTATAAGCCGGCCCGGACAGCACCAAAATCAAGTCGCCTGCTTTTGCTCTGGTAGCGTCGGCCCATTTTGCCAGATCCGTTTGATCGTAGAATTTATCCACCGATGATTTGTAACTTCCATCCGCTTCGCATTTTACATATACCATGCCCAACGCTCCCACCTGCGGTCGTTTTACCCAATCGATAAGCTCGTCGATTTGCTTGCGGGTGTAATTGGCGGCATCCGGAACGGCAATACCCACAACCAATTCGGCATTATTGAACACGGCAAAGTCCTTGTGTTGCGCCACTGCGTTTAATTCACCGAATTTCATTCCGAAGCGGATGTCCGGCTTGTCGTTTCCGTAAGTACGCATGGCTTCCTCAAACGTCATGCGTGGGAATTGTGCGATATCGATGTTGTGTATCGTTTTCAAGAGGTGGCGCGTCAGTCCTTCAAAGACATTTAGAATATCTTCTTGTTCAATAAAAGCCATTTCGCAGTCGATTTGCGTAAATTCCGGTTGGCGGTCGGCACGCAAATCCTCATCACGGAAACATTTCACGATTTGAAAATACTTGTCCATACCACCGACCATTAGCAATTGCTTGAAAGTCTGCGGCGATTGGGGAAGGGCATAAAACTGCCCCGGATTCATGCGCGAGGGCACGACGAAATCACGTGCACCCTCTGGCGTGGATTTGATGAGATAGGGGGTTTCGATTTCACAGAAATCCAAGTTCGATAGGTAATTGCGAACTTCCTGAGTCACCTTATGTCGAAACAAAAGGCTATTTTTGACCGGGTTGCGACGGATGTCCAGATAACGGTATCTCATGCGTAGATCTTCGCCACCATCGGTTTCGTCTTCGATAGTAAAGGGTGGGATCTGAGCCTCGTTCAATACCGTCAACTCCTTCACCAAGACCTCCACCTCACCAGTAGGTATATGAGCATTTTTTGATTCACGTTCAATGACTGTACCTTTTATTTGGATGACAAATTCCCGGCCCAAAGATTTGGCCCGTTGCATGATGTCGGCATCGGTGCGCGATTCGTCGAAAATCAATTGCGTAATCCCATAGCGGTCACGCAAATCCACCCAAATCATGAATCCTTTATCGCGTGATTTTTGAACCCATCCGGCCAAAGTGACTTCTTTATTTATATCGGCAATACGTAATTCGCCGCAATTGTGACTTCTGTACATGTGTTAAGTGAAAATTAAAAAGTAAAATTAAAATCATCCCCTAATCACTCCAAAATAGGAGAACTGTTCCTCCCTCTTCGAGAGGTTAGGAGAGGACACGCAAAAATATCGGATTTCGGGGAGAATAAAGAAAACAAATATGAATTGTAATACTCCTCTGCCATTTTTTGAAGAAGTATATGTGCTGTTTTCAGCATAAAATCTGCTTCTTGCTGTTTTTTGATATCCCTTTACAGATGCGTTCTGGGACGGAACTTGTAGCGATTTATTGATGTGGAAAACTTTTTTGTGTTATATTGTGGGAGAAAGTGGGAGAAAGTGTATACTTTTACATTAAAATTTGATTGGGCATATAGACTATATGAATTATTTAATCGGAGAGTACGAATGCAAGCTGGACGCCAAAGGCAGGATGGTCGTTCCTGCAGCGCTCAAAAGGCAGTTGCCTGATATTGAGCGTGAAGGGCTTGTCGTGAATCGTGGCTTCGAGAAAAATCTGGTGATCTATACCCGGGCAGAATGGAATAAGATATTGAAACAGTTGTCGAGGTTGAACCAGTTTCAGGCGAGGAACAGAGAGTTTGTGCGCAAGTTTATGAGCGGGGCGACAGAGCTGATGTTGGATGCGGCGGGAAGGGTGCTGTTGCCCAAGAACTTATTGGAGTACGCCGAAGCGGGTTCTGAGCTGGTGTTGGCCTGTAACCTGGAGAAGATAGAAGTGTGGTCAAAGGCTAAATACGAAGAGCAGATGAATGCAATTTCAGAGGAAGATTTTTCGGATATGGCGGAACAGTTGATGGGTGGCTTTGACTTGGAAGGAGGAAGCGATGACTAATGCGTCCGTGTATCATGTGCCTGTGATGTTGCGGGAATGCATGGAGGGGTTGGCGATAACGCCGGATGGGATATATGTGGATGTAACTTTTGGTGGTGGTGGGCATTCGCGGGAGATTTTGGCAAGATTGGGTGAAAAGGGGCGATTGATTGCTTTCGACCAAGATCCCGATGCGGTGCAAAACACCATCAATGACCCGAGGTTTACGCTAGTTCACCACAATTTTAAGTTCTTGAAAAACAATCTGCGTCTTTTGGGACTGAAAGAAGTGAACGGGATATTGGCCGATTTGGGCGTTTCTTCGCACCAGTTTGATTCAGCGGAGCGAGGGTTCTCCATTCGTTTTGATGCGGATCTGGATATGCGGATGGACCAAGTGTCGGACGTGGATGCCAAAAAAGTGTTGAACACATATGCCGAAGAGGAATTGCATCGGATATTCGGCATGTACGGCGAGATCCAGAATGCAAAAAGTTTGGCAAAGACCATTGTGACAGCACGCTTGCATGCGCCGATTGAAACAGTGTCCGGATTGAAAGAGGCTATTAAAAAATTGGTACCAAGGGGGAAAGAGCATAAATACCATGCGCAGGTTTTTCAAGCGTTGCGCATTGAGGTAAACCAAGAGTTGGAAGCGCTGCAGGAGTTTTTGAACCAAACCGTCTCGGTGCTAAAGCCGGGAGGTCGCTTGGTGGTGATGTCCTATCATTCGTTGGAGGATCGTTTGGTGAAGAATTTTATGCAGAAGGGCAAATTTAAAGGCGAAGTGGAAAAGGATTTTTTCGGAAATGAGATAAAGCCATTCAGTGTGGTCAGCCGTAAGGCGATCACCGCGAGTGCAACAGAATTGGAATCAAATAATAGATCGCGTAGCGCAAAATTGCGCGTAGCGGAAAAGATGGCTTAATTTTTTTGATGATGTCAAAAAATACGATTAAAAACAAAGAATTAAGCGAAGAAGTTCAGCGAAAGATGAACGATTCCGTAGAGGAAAAAGTAGAAGAGACCCAACATTTTCTTCGTACGATTTTCTCCACAAAGAAGCTGTCGAGCTATTTGGTTGCACGGAATCTGCCTTTTGCGGCGTTCGTAGCCTTGTTGGGGTTGTTGTATATTTCCAACAGGCACTTAGCGGAGCGTACTGTGCGGTCCATTGACCGGCTAGGACGTGAGGTAAAGGAGTTGAGTTGGGATTACAAGTCGCTTTCTTCGGAACTGATGAAGCTGACCACGCAGACTGAGATTGCAAAAAGAGCGGATACGTTGGGATTGAAAGAACGAACAGAGCCACCAATTAAAGTTGAAGTAGTAAAAGAGAAAAAATAACGCTTTGTCGATGGTATATTCATATTGCACTATGGCTATAAGGTGCATGAATGTTCCTACGGCTATTAAAGACAGATAATATACAAATGAATATTAGGAAGTCTATATTGATACGAGTGTACTTGGCCTTCGGGCTAATGGTATTTGGTGCGTTATTGGTTTTCGGGAAACTTTTGCACTTGCAATATGTAGACGGCGGGGAGTGGCGTGCCATGGTGGATAGCTTAACCATTCGGGAACGTATTATTGAGGCTGCTCGTGGCAATATTTACTCCAATGACGGTAGCCTTTTGGCTACTTCAGTTCCGGAGTATGAGTTGCGCTTTGATGCAATGGCTATCCCTGCGGAAGCCAATGATGTGTTTAACTCAAAGATAGATTCCTTGGCGGAGCGCTTGGCTGGCCACTTTAAAGACAAGTCGGCACGACAGTATCTCATCTTATTGAAAAATGCAAGAGCAAAGAAACAACGTTACGTGCTGATTAAACGGAATGTGTCACATCAGGACTTGAAGATTATCAAGACATTCCCTTTGTTCCGAACGTTCAGGGAGGGCAAAAAGCGCTACTCGACGAGCTTGGTAACCGTGCGTGAGAACAAGCGTATTCTGCCCTTTACCAATTTGGCTGCACGTACAATTGGTTATAAAAATACAAAAGGAGACACTGTGCTTGTGGGCCTGGAGGGAGCATATGGTTCTTATATCGATGGTAAAAGTGGTTCGCAAATGATGCAACGTATCGCAGGAGGTGTGTGGGTGCCCGTCAACAGGGAAGTGGAAGTGGCTCCGGTAGATGGTTCGGACATCATTTCTACATTGGATGTCAATATGCAGGACATGGCACAACGTGCCTTGGAAAAACAATTGATTGCTAGTGACGCGGATAACGGTTGCGTGATTTTGATGGAAGTGCAAACAGGAGAAATTCGTGCAATAGCTAATTTTACTCGAGACAGTGAAGGTGTTTTCCGGGAAAAATATAATTATGCCATAGCACAAGGTGCTGATCCAGGTTCCACATTTAAGCTTGCGAGTTATTTGGCCCTGTTGGATGACGGTTATGTGGACACTTCTTCTACAGTAGATATTGGCAATGGAACGTACAAAGTACCTTCACATACCATTAAGGATTCGCATGCGCCTAAAAAATCGGTGCTCACCGTGAAGGAAGCTTTCGAGGAATCCTCGAATGTAGCGGTGGCGAAGTTGGTTAATACCCACTATGGAAGTCAACCGGCGAAATACACTTCGAAGCTTCATCATTTCGGTTTGGGAAAACCATTGGGATTGCAGATTCCGGGCGAGGTGCATCCTTGGGTGAAAACCCCGGAAAGCAGAACATGGAGCAAATTATCCTTGGTACAAATGGCGTATGGCTACGAGCTGAAGTTGACACCTTTGCAAACCTTAACGTTGTACAACGCCGTAGCCAATAACGGAAAAATGGTCGCTCCCTTATTTGTCAAGGAAATTCGGCATTTGGGAAATACGGTAGAGAAATTTGAAGCAAGGGTAATTAATAAGCAGATTGCTTCCAAGGAGGCTATTTCCAAAGCACAAAAAATGTTGGAGGGCGTGATGTTGGAAGGCACGGGTAAAAAGTTGCGTTCACCCTTGTATACGTCTGCAGGGAAAACAGGGACGGCACAAATGAATGATGGGGCAAAGGGTTATGGTGCACGGCGCTATCAATCCTCTTTTGCGGGATATTTTCCGGCGGAGAATCCCAAATATTCCATGATTGTGGTTATCCGTAATCCGAGGAAAGGATATTATGGTGGTGCAATTGCCGGTCCCGTTTTCAAAGAATTGGCGGATATGGTATATGCGAATGATTTATCCTTGCATGGAACATTAACCAATAGAAAGGTAAACAGCTCTGGAAGTAAGACACCATTAACATTGAGTGGCTCAAAAGAGGCTTCTATGGCCGTATATCAGTCTTTGGGGTTGGATCCTACTAATTGGAATGCGGTTATTCAGGCAAAAGATACGGCATCCCAAGGAGTACCATTTGTAGAAATGGATATTAAGGAAGGTGTTGTTCCTGCTGTGTTGGGTATGGGGCTTTCTGATGCCATTTTTGCGATGGAGAATGCAGGGTTTAAAACGAAGGTGACTGGCAGAGGCAAGGTGGTAAATCAATCGCTAGTGGCCGGCACAAGATTAAAAACGGGTTCGAAGGTAGAACTGACGCTAAATTAAGGTATGAAACTAAGAGAGTTATTGCATGCGGTTCCTGTAAAGCAACTCAAAGGACGACTAGAAGTTGACATCGCTTCGGTGTGTTTTGATTCTAGGGTAGTGGCAGACTATAGTTTATTTGTTGCGGTGCGTGGCGTGCATACCGACGGCCATTTATATTTAGATAAAGCTATCGAACAAGGCGCAAAAGCGCTATTAGTAGAGACATTACCTGAAAAATGTGAAGAATCGGTGACCTATATCTTGGTGGATGATACCGCATATGCGTTGGGGATTTTAGCGAAGAACTTTTATGCAGATCCTTCTAAGCAGTTGAAATTAGTGGGCGTGACAGGTACGAACGGTAAAACGACTGTCGCCACACTGTTGTTCAACCTCTTTACAAAATTGGGATATCAGGTAGGGTTGATTTCAACGGTAGAAAACAGGATTGGGGATAAGGTTGTTCCGGCTACACATACTACACCAGACCCTCTAGCCTTGAATGCGCTTTTGCGTGAAATGGTGGATTTAGGCTGTGATTATTGTTTTATGGAAGTGAGCTCGCATGCCGTCGTGCAACAACGGATTGCTGGTTTACGATTTGCGGGAGGCATTTTCACCAACATTACCCACGATCATTTGGATTTTCACGAAACATTCGATAACTACATCAGGGCGAAGAAGAAGTTTTTTGATGATTTGGATCGTTTTGCCTTTGCGTTGACCAATGCAGATGATCGTAACGGGTCGGTGATGTTGCAAAACACCTTTGCACATAAGAAAACATATGGATTGAAAAATATGGCCGATTTTAAGGCAAAGGTTGTAGAAAGCCATTTTGATGGTATGCTTTTGCACATTGACGGGCATGAAGTGTGGGTAAAATTGGTGGGTGGTTTCAATGCGTATAACTTATTGGCTGTCTATGGTACGGCTATATTGTTGGAACAAGAAACGGTGAAAGTACTAACCGCCATGAGCGAAATTTCGGGTGCGGAAGGTCGGTTTGAAACCATTCGATCCAGCTCAGGAGTTGTAGGCGTGGTTGATTATGCCCATACACCGGATGCCGTTGAAAATGTTCTGCGTACCATTCGTGAGTTGCGTAACGGCAATCAGCAAATTATTACGGTTTTGGGCTGTGGTGGCGATCGTGATAAGACGAAGCGTCCGGAAATGGCTGCTGTCGCCGTAAAGTTAAGTGACAAAGTGATTATCACTTCTGACAACCCGCGTACCGAAGATCCCGCGCAGATTATCCGGGATATGGAGGCTGGAGTAGAGGCCAAGGATCGAAAACATGTTTTCACAATCGCTGACCGAAGAGAGGCCATTCGTGCTGCCTGCCATTTGGCACAAGCGGGCGATATTGTTTTAATCGCCGGGAAAGGACATGAAAAATACCAGGAAATTCAGGGTATACGTCATCATTTTGATGATAGAGAAATTTTAGAACACACGTTTAACGAGCAATAAGAAAGAGATGTTATATTATTTATTCACTTGGTTACAAGAATATGTACATATCCCCGGAGCAGGGTTGTTCCAGTATATCTCTTTTCGTACGGCCATGGCGGTTATTGTCTCGTTGATTATTACGACAGTATATGGAAGCCGGTTGATTCGTGCCCTGCAACGTAGGCAGGTGGGGGAAACCATCCGTGACCTCGGCTTGGAAGGCGAAAAACAAAAAGCCGGTACGCCTACTATGGGGGGCTTGATTATCATTGCCGGTATCTTGGTGCCGACACTGTTGTTTGCCAAGTTGGATAATATTTATGTCATTGTCATGATCGTGACCACGCTCTGGATGGGAGCTATAGGCTTCTTGGACGATTATATCAAGGTGTTCCGTAAGAACAAAGAAGGGCTGGCTGGACGCTTTAAGATAATCGGTCAAGTGGGATTAGGCGTTTGGATTGCCTGTACGATGTATTTTCATCCGGAGATCGTTGTGCGGCAACAAGTAACCAATCCCACATCAACCAAAGCTGTGGAAGTGATGATAGATACCCAAACGGGCAAACGTTATTATGCGGAAAATGTGAAATCCACAAAGACCAATATTCCGTTTTATAAGAACAACGAATTTGATTATGCTAAGGTACTGAGCATGTTCGGCCTCAATGGCAATTTGGCAACATTTCTAGTATTCTTGATTGTTGTCGTATTTATTGTGACAGCCGTGTCCAATGGTGCAAACATTACGGATGGCATTGATGGATTGGCCACCGGAACATCCGCCATCATCGGTATCACCTTGGCAATTTTTGCTTATGTATCGGGTAACGTGATTTTCTCCGATTATTTGAACATCATGTATATACCCAATTCCGGAGAGCTGGTGATTTTTGCCGGGGCCTTTGTGGGTGCCTGTACGGGTTTTCTGTGGTATAATGCATTCCCTGCACAGGTTTTCATGGGTGATACGGGTAGTTTGACTATCGGAGGCATCATTGCTGTGTTCGCTATTATGATACGCAAAGAATTGTTGATCCCGATACTGTGTGGCATCTTCCTATTGGAAAACCTGTCGGTCATTATGCAGGTGTCGTATTTTAAGTACACTAAGAAGAAATATGGAGAAGGCAGACGCATCTTTTTGATGTCGCCTTTACACCATCATTATCAAAAGAAAGGATATCACGAATCGAAAATCGTTATGCGCTTTTTTATCGTGTCCATCATATTAGCAATTTTAACGATCGTAACCTTAAAAGTAAGATAGCATGGCCAATATTGCTACTACATACTACCCACAAAATGGCTTTCTGGTCGTCTTAGGAGCAGGAGAGAGTGGCGTGGGTGCGGGTATCTTGGCTAAGGACAAAGGCTTTGATGTCTTTGTTTCCGATAAAGGGGCCATTGGCGAAAGTTATAAAAACACGCTTTTGGCGGAAGGGATTTCTTTTGAAGAGCACACACATTCGGAGGAACGTATTTTGAAAGCTGACCTCGTGGTTAAAAGCCCCGGAATTCCAGGGAATGTGCCTTTGGTGAAGGCGTTAAAAGCGAAAGGTGTTCCCGTAATTTCAGAAATCGAATTTGCGGCGCAATACACCGATGCCAAACTTTGCTGCATCACGGGCTCCAATGGTAAGTCTACAACGACCATGCTGACGCACTATATGTTGCAAAAAGGTGGCTTGAATGTGGGGTTGGCCGGAAATATCGGAAAGAGCTTTGCGTTGCAGGTTGCGCGTGGGAACCATGACGTGTATGTCCTGGAAATTTCCAGCTTCATGCTTGACGACATGTACCATTTTAGAGCAGATGTGGCCGTGATCCTGAATATCACGCCCGATCATCTGGATAGGTATGACTACCAAATGGAGAACTATGTGGCGTCAAAGTTCAGAATGGTGCGCAATCAAACGGAGAGCGATTACTTTATCTATTGTCTAGACGATACGGAGACAGTAAAGGGATTGGATAAACATCCGACCAAAGCACAACATTTGCCATTTACGCAGGAACTGACGGTGCACCCAGGAGCGTATATGGATGAACAAAAAAATATTATTATAAACGTAACGAATAAAGAATCATTTGCCATGAATATCGAAGAGCTATCATTACAGGGGAAACACAATGTCTATAACAATATGGCATCGGGGTTGGTTGCAAAAGCGCAGGAGTTGCGTAATGAAACCATGAAGGAGAGTATGGGCTCTTATGTTAACATAGCTCACCGGTTGGAACATGTAGCTTATATCGGAGGCGTGAACTATATCAATGACTCAAAAGCCACGAATGTGAATTCTGTATGGTATGCGTTGGAGAGTTTCTCGACGAATATTATCCTGATTATGGGAGGGGTGGATAAGGGCAATGATTATGAAATGTTGCGCGATTTGATAAAGAGTAAAGTTAAAGCGATTGTGTGTATTGGTAAGGACACCACACGTATCCATGAGACGTTCGAGGAAGATACGGATGTAATTGTGAATAGTTCATCTATGCAGGATGCCGTAGAGATTGCATCGCACCTTGCCAAAAAGGGGGATACGGTGTTGTTGTCCCCGGCATGTGCAAGTTTTGACTGGTTCAAAAATTTTGAGGAGCGCGGTGATAAGTTTAAAGAGGCAGTAATGGCGTTATAGTTTGGCGATATGCGTATTGCGATGAAAGAGCAAAGAATAAGGATTAAAGACAAAAGATAAGAGATTAAAGACAAAAGATTAAAGACAAAAGATAAGAGATTAAAGACAAAAGATTAAAGACAAAAGATAAG
>JBEBRE010000100.1:0-11234 GCA_040394995.1 Sphingobacterium wenxiniae | reverse complement strand
CCCATTTTTGAGGTTTCAGCAAAGGGATATGCCCCGAAACGGCAACGTGCTTTCTCGGAACAATCATAATCCAATCTTGTGCGTCCAATTCCTCATAACCTGCAATTACGGTCTTGCGGTGTACGCCCAACGTTTTAGCCAATTCACGGCTACTCGGCAGGTGCGTTCCAGCTTTCAAAGTACCGTTTCTGATAGCATTGATGATTGATATAGCAATCTGTCTGTAAACGGGAACTTTACTGTCTTTCTCTATAATGATGATGTGTTTGTATGGCAACATTGTGGACTACCTTTCATCTCTACGTTGAACTACAAAGATAGTCCTGTTAAAAGTTAATTTTGTTATAGTAATGAAATTTTTATTTGGGCGTGTCATACAAAAGAACAACGCATTACAGGTTCAGCAAAACAAATAATTTCTACCTTTGCATTGACAAGGTAAACCCATATTTGTAATGCCAAAACAGCAGGAAATACAATCAAAGCAGTATCACAAATGGTTTGAAACCATTAAGCGCAAAATCAAATCGGCTCAGTTGAAAGTAGCCGTAACGGTAAATTCGCAACTGATAGCATTGTATTGGGATTTGGCACAGGACATCGTAAGCAAACAGCAGGAAGCGAATTGGGGCGACAATGTTTTGGAACAGCTCTCAACCGATTTAAAATTAAGCTTTCCTGACATCAACGGCTTTTCCCGCAGAAATTTATACGCCATTCGGCAATGGTATTTGTTTTACAGTACCGTTTCCGAATTTGTGCCACAGCTTGTGGCACAAATTCCGTGGGGACATAACCGCCTCATTATTTCCAAAATTAAAAACACCAAAGAAGCCTTGTTTTATTGCAATGCTACAATTGAAAACGGTTGGAGCAGAGAGCAGTTGGAAATTGCAATCCAAAACAAATACTATCAGGCAAAAGGCAAATCAATTACCAATTTTCAAAATACACTACCGCAACTGCAATCTCAGTTAGCAACTGAAACGCTGAAAAACCCTTATAATTTTGATTTCTTGGGTTTGGAAGATGATGCGTTGGAACGGGAAATTGAAAATGCAATGATGCATCACATCACACAGTTTTTGTTGGAGCTGGGAAAAGGTTTTGCTTTTGTTGGCAGACAATATTCAATCACAGTAAGCGACAATGAGTATTTTATTGATTTGCTTTTTTACCATTTACACCTGCGTTGCTATGTTGTGGTAGAACTGAAATCGGGCAAGTTCAAACCCGAATACGCAGGTAAGCTGAATTTCTATCTTTCGGCAATAGATAGCCAACTGAAACACGAACAGGATAATCCGAGTATCGGTTTAATTCTTTGCAAGCACAAAGACAAAGTAGATGCCGAATATTCTCTGCGTGATATTCAAAAACCGATTGGCATCAGCGAGTACAAGCTGACACAGGCGTTACCGAAGAAATTCAAAAGTCAGTTGCCTACTGTTGAGCAATTGGAAATTCAGTTGAGTAAGGAAAAATAGGTGACTTGTTCACACAAGCAAAACACGACAATAAAACAGTTGAATTGTTTCTATTAGTAGAATAGTACTGATGCGTTAAGTTTTCGCGATTAAGATATTTTCCGTTTGCAACTGCTCGAATATAGCTTTAGATATCACTGGTACAGATTGCCTTGTGGTTGGATACTCTGGAAATAGACGACACCGTTTCAAATCGAAAAATCAATATTTTGATTTAAAGTATTTAATATCAACACCTTATAATTATTGTTCAAAATTTAACGCATCACTAGTATTAGTAGAATATAAAAAGTAGTTAAATAGAGTATATGAAAAAACTATTCTTATCATCCTCATTTTGTGATGTAGCCCAATATTTTGAAGATTTTTGTGGGGAAAAAGTTTCGGAAAAAACGGTAACTTTTATTCCTACCGCAAGTGTTGTTGAAGATTTTACCGAATATGTGGACGATGATAAAAATGCGTTCATTGAACTTGGTCTTATTGTAGACGAGCTGAATATTTCGGACAAAAACGAACAACAGATTGCTGAAATCTTATCAAAAAATGATTTCATTTATGTTTCAGGTGGCAACACATTTTATTTACTTCAGGAATTAAGAAAATCAAAAGCGGATAATTTGATTACAGAACAAATTAAAAAAGGTAAAGTGTATATTGGAACATCAGCAGGAAGCATTGTTTTGTCAAAAAACATTCAATATGTGGAACAGGTTGATGATAAAAATGTAGCAACCGAACTAAACGAATATTCGGGATTGGGGATTGTAGATTTTTATCCTTTACCGCACTTTGGCAACGAGCCTTTTACAGAGATAATGGAAGAAGTTTATAACGAATACAAAGAAAAAATACCTTTAATTCCGATTAGCAATACACAGGTTATCGAAGTAAAAGGAAACGAAAGCCACGTTGTTGGAAAATAAATATAACACCCACAACTCCCAAAACTATACTGCCCCAAAAAAATTAGACACTTTCTGGGGCTTTTTCATTTCCCCAAAAACCCTTGTGGACTACTATTTATATACAAATTGGACTACAAAGATAGTCCTATTAAAATCTAAATTTGCAATTTCAATTAAACTAATTTAAAGCAATGGAGTACAACATCAAAAAAGTAGGGTTAAACGATTTAGACACAACAGCAGAATTATTTAATCGCTATCGGGTTTTTTACCGTCAGGCAGACGATTACGAAAAATGCAAACAGTTCATTAAGGAACGATTAGACAACGACCAATCAAACATTTTTGTCGTGTATGCAGACGGCAAAGCAGTTGGTTTTGTGCAGTTGTACAAACTCTATCATTACATCAAACTGCAAAAGCAATGGTTATTGAGCGATTTGTTTGTTCACCCCGATTACAGAGGCAAAGGGCTTTCGGTAGCATTGATAGACCGAGCCAAACAATGGTGCGATGAAACAGGAGCTTGCGGATTGATGCTTGAAACCGAAAAAACAAACGATATAGGCAACAAACTATATCCACGTTGTGGTTTTGAATATGACGGCAATCACAATTATTACTATTGGTGGAAGTAACGGACAGGGCGGACTAAATCGGTTCGCCTTTTTATAAAAAATGGTCGGGTGGTCGAGTGGTTAGACAAGGGTACGCAATACCTTTCACAGTGGTTCAAATCCATTCCCGACCTCAATTTTTATTAAATGAATATACCAAGACAGACGAGCATAAACGTTCAGCCCATATTGGAAAACGAAAAAACAATCCTTTATCCTTTACAGGAAAAGGATTTTGAGCTTTTATATGCCGTAGCATCAGACCCCGAAATATGGAAACAGCACCCCAATAAAGACCGTTGGAAAAAAGAAGTATTCAAAACGTTTTTTGACGGAGCAATGCAAAGCAAGGGAGCATTTAAAATCGTAGAGAAAGCCACAGGAAAGACAATAGGCAGTACACGTATTTACGATTACAACGAGCAGGAAAACAGTATATTTATCGGTTATACTTTCTATGCAGTTGCCTATTGGGGCAAAGGCATTAACAAGTTGGTAAAAGCCACGATGTTAGATTATATTTTTCAATTCGTTTCAAAAGTGTATTTCCATATCGGGGCAAACAATATCCGTTCGCAGGTCGCCATTGAGCGGATTGGTGCGGAAAAAATTTCAGAGCAGGAAGTAACCTATTTTGGCGAAGCACCACGATTGAATTTTGTGTACGAAATCAGTAAAGAAAAATGGCAGAAAACTAAACAGAAATGAATGTATTTGACCTTATCATAAACGACAAAGAACAGGTATCATTAAAAGATATTTTCCTTGATGAAGATAACAGACAGCAATTTGAACAGCTTATTAAGGAACATAAATATATTGAAGAATTAAGCCAATACGGACTGCCTGTAAATAACAAAATATTGCTTCACGGCAGTTCGGGTTGTGGCAAAACAATGACCGCCAAAGCCATTGCAAACGCATTGGGTAAAAATATTCTGATACTCAATTTGAGCAATGTAGTCTGTTCACGCATTGGCGAAACATCGCAGAACATCAAACAGGTATTTGACAAAGCAGGCAGGGAAAAAGCCGTTTTGTTTTTAGATGAATTTGACCAAATCGGAAAGGCAAGGGGCAACGATGATAAAGACGTAGGCGAAATGCGAAGATTGGTAAACACCTTGATACAACTCATAGATTATTATCCCGAAAAAGCATTATTGCTATGTGCTACCAACCACCCCGAAATTATTGATACAGCTTTGTTAAGGCGATTTCAGTTGCGGATAAATTTTGAAATGCCTGCTCAACAGGTTTTAGACGAGTATTACAACAAGCTGTTATCCCGATTTCCAATAGAATTACAGCACATAGAACGTCAATACAATATCTCATTTGCCGAAGCGAAAGACCATACGTTTACATTGGTAAAATCGGTACTGATAAAGGAATTGGAAGAAAAATCAACCTGTAATGCAAACACAGCACTCAACCTGCAATAAACAGAAATAAAATAACAAGGATTTAAAACAGAGAAATGGAAAACGAAATAATAATCAGAGAAATGAAAGAGCAGGATATTCCCGAACTCTTGCGGTTAATGGAAGCGATTGTTCTGTTTGAGGGCGATACGGATTTTAGTCTTTCGGAAAGCGATTTATTAAGTCGTGGATTTAGTGCAAACCCCCAATTTGGTGCTATCGTTGCAGATGCAGGCAACAACAAACTTGCAGGTATAGCCGTTCACTATACCATTCCTTTTATGCACAATCTCAAACCCTCGCTAATGCTCAAATGGCTGTATGTTGATGCCAATCAAAGAGGGAAAAACATCGGTAAAAGATTGCTGAAAGGTCTTGCACAATATGCCTTAAATAACGGGTATAAAAAGTTCAATTGGCTTGTACTTAGCAATAACGTTGATGCCCAAAAATTTTACAGCAGTTTGGGAGCAAAGCCCGATGATAAATGGATACGTTGGACAATTACACCTGAAAAAATGGCTGTATTGGCAAATGAGTAATCTTTAATTATTGAAAGTATGAACGAAGAAATTTTACAAAACATTACCATTATACAGGAACGGATAAACAATGCCTGCAAAGAAAACGGCAGAAATCCCGATGAAGTAAAATTATTGTTAGCCACCAAAACCGTACCTGCCGAGCGTATCAAAATTGCATTACAGGCAGGGCATACGCTGATAGCAGAAAACAAAGTGCAGGAACTCAAAGAAAAATACGAAGTCTTAAAAGAAATCCCGCACACCAATCATTTCATCGGGCATTTGCAGACCAACAAAATCAAAGACCTGTTGAAATATAATGTGTCCTGCATTCAGTCGCTTGACCGTTTGGATTTGGCAGAAAAATTACACCAACGCTTACAGTTTGAAAACAAAAGCATAGAAGTATTGATACAGGTAAATACTTCGTTTGAAGAAAGCAAATTTGGCGTAAGTCCCGATAATGCCATTGAATTGGTAAAACAGGTTGCACAGTTGGAAACCCTGAAAATAAAAGGCTTGATGACCATAGGTCTGTTCAGTGCAGAAACGGAAAAAGTGCGTAAATGCTTCCGATTGCTCAAAGATATGCAACGGCAAATCATTGCTTTAAACATTCCTAACGTGGAAATGCAGGAGTTATCAATGGGAATGAGTGGCGATATGGAAACAGCCATTGCTGAGGGAGCAACCATTATAAGAGTGGGTACGGCTATTTTCGGACAAAGGATTTATCCCGACAGCTATTATTGGAACGAAAAATAAAAACTCAAAAAATAATAAAGAAATGAACGTACATTTTATTCAACACGAAACATTTGAAGCACCGAGTGCTTATTTGGATTGGGCAAAACAAAGAAATCATACAATCACCTTTTCAAAGGTATATGAAAACCAACCCCTGCCCGAAACAGCAGAAAATATTGATTTGCTTATTGTAATGGGTGGACCTCAAAGCCCCGACACGACACAGGAAGAATGCCCCCATTTCAACGCAAAAGCCGAAATAGCTTTAATACAAAAATGTATTCAGGCAGGTAAAGCAGTTGTAGGTATCTGTTTGGGTTCTCAACTCATTGGCGAAGCATTCGGAGCAAAATTTGAGCATAGTCCCGAAAAAGAAATTGGCGTATTCCCGATACATCTTACAGCAGACGGATTAAAAGACGAAAAAATAAATCATTTCGGCTCAACCCTGCCTGTCGGGCATTGGCACAACGATATGCCAAGCCTTACACCTCAAAGCAAAGTATTGGCAACGAGTGCAGGTTGCCCAAGACAAATAGTAGCCTATTCAAATTTGGTTTACGGTTTTCAATGCCATATGGAGTTTACACAGGAAACAGTTGAATTGCTTATTGCAGAAGAATTGGATTTTTTAACCCATAACACCACACATAAATTTGTTCAAAGGCCCGATGAAATAAGAGGTTATGACTACACTGAAATGAATAATAAGCTGTTTGTGTTCTTAGATAGACTTTTATCTGAATATGAAATGAAGTAAATGACATATTTAGACCTTTTTAATATTATAACAGATTAAATATTAAAATTTCAAAATAAGCGAATGGAATAATTTATAGCGAGACACTAAACAAATTGGAAATGGTGAAACACGGATATTGATATGCAACACGGAAGATACCCATTAGAATGGTTGGATTTATTGATTACCGTTACACTCAACCCCTCTAATACGGATGTTTCTGTCATAACCCAAGAACAGGCAGAGCATATCGAAACCCGTTTGAGAGAAGAAACCTTGCGTTTGCAGTCGCTTATGAAAAGCCAAGTTTTTTCCATCAACAAGGAAAATGAGATAGACCTGCTCATAAAACAATACCATGATTCCCTAATCGCTTTACTTGACCAGACTATCAAGAACCAACAATTAACTGCGCCTAAAGAAAAGACAATTCAGAATCTCAATGAAGCGATTCTTACAAATATTGACAAACTTTTCTCTTTTTTGGAAACACGGTTTTCCAAGTACATCAGCCTTGACGAACGGGTACCAGCCACATACTTTGATGTAGCCAAACGTGAACTGAAAGTTAAAGTGGACAAATTTTGGAAATTCGCAAGCGATAATCCGGTTGCTAAACTATTGCTCAATAGGTTGACACATTTTGTAACGGCATCCGCACACCCCTATGAATTGACGTTTAGAGTTGTATTATACCTAAGGGAGCTTATAGACGGTTTGGAAGAAATCGACTGGATGCGCAGTGACCGAGAGGACTTTTCCCAATTGGAACAATTGCTGATATATATGAATTTCAACAGCAAAAAATTCATGAACATACTTACCGGCCGTCTTGCAAATGAAGTAAATCACTATGAACAGTCCGTAGAAAGAATGGACAAGCTATTGTACTTTTATAAGGCTTATAACCAATTGCACCGCAAACCGAACACGAAACTAAATCCTAAATATCGGGATTTAGACACGGTAATCAACAACTGGTTTTCGCAGGAGATAGTTTATCTGGAAAAGAAGTTGAGGTTGACCGTGATACCATTGCAGGGCAATATAGAAACAACATCAAGGAACGGAAAGACACTAATACAAAAAGTCCTTTGTGTACTTTCGACCGATCAAATGGCGTTGATACTGCGGGCAACAGATGACCTAAGGATTATCCACGCTAAATCACTTACCGAGGTTTTCAGAACCATAGCACCGCATCTATCCACTCTCTATAAAGAGGATATTTCTCATGAAGCAATGAGAAGCAAGTCATATAACCCCGAAGAAAGAGACAGACAGATCGCCATCGAAACGTTGGAACGGATCATACAGAGGATCAGAGAATATTAGCCTAAACAACCCAAGCCTTAATCCCTGCTCCAAATTCGGATTAAAAACAGCCACGGGAACGAAAAAGGAACGGATAATCCGTCCTTGCAGCTGCCTTTGTTTCACCTTACTTTGGTTTTATTCACAAACCTTTTAGTGGGGTTGTGCTATGTCGGATTACATGTTTTGTGGTTATGAAAAGAGCATCAATAGGTTGGCTGTACACATTGGAAGACAGGTTGCATCCAAAAAAACTGAACGAATACAAAGATTACACTATTCTTCATCGGATGGTAATTGATTTAGAAGAAGAGATTAAAGGATTTCGACCTTATTTTGTCACACAGCTTGGTAATTCAGAAAAAGTTGCGAGGACTTCCCTTGTGCAATTGATACAGGTAAGCAATGCGATATATGTTTATCTGACAAAAATATCGCCATCGTGGAACACTGGTCGTTTTTCGCACCATATACGAAACATTTATCTGCACATACTCTCTTTATTAGGGTCATTAATCGAAATGTCTGGAACATCTTGGAGGCGTACCTCAGGTACTCGTCCCGGACAATCTGAAAGCGGCCGTTATCCGGGCCGATAAATACGAACCGGTACTGAACAAAGTGATGGAGGACTTTGCCGAACACTATGGGCTGGTGGTCATTCCGGCAAGACCCCGTAAACCCCGGGACAAGCCCCATGCCGAGAACAGCGTACGGCTGATCTACCGCCGTGTGTTCGCCAAGCTTCGCAACAGGGTCTTTTTCTCCCTCTCGGAGCTCAATGCGGCGATCATGGAAAAAGTACGCGAGCATAACCAGACCCGTATGCAGCGTGAACCCGTAAGCCGGCAGGAGCGGTTCCTTGCTGATGAAAGGCACCTGCTCAGGCCCCTTCCCGAAAAACACTTTGAAAAACGGTATTATGCGGAGCTGACGGTAAACACCAACAACTGCGTCCTTCTTGGGCGTGACAGCCGGCATTATTCGGTGCCCTTTGCCTATATCGGAAAGAAGACGCAGGTCATCTATACCCGCACACTGGTCAGTATCTACTGCGAGGGGAAAAAGATCGCCGTGCATCCACGGGAGATGGGCGCGGGATACACGACCCGTCAGGAGCACTTTGCCTCCAACAGCGGACACCAGATGCGCCGTAGCCCGGACTACTACATCGGTCTGGCAGCGCAGCGCTCTGCCGGGCTGGCCCGCCTGATCCGGCGCATCTTTGATACGGAGAATATCCCCGAACTGGCATTCAGGACCTGTGACGGGCTGCTCCAGCTGCAGCGCAAGACCCCGCCGGATATCTTTGAAGAGGCCTGCAGTATAGCCTACGACAATGATCTGCTGGGCTATAAACGCCTGAGCGGGATCATACGGCAGTGTGCCCTTGCCAGGGCACAGCAGACCTCGGAACAGACCGTTTTACTGCCCCGGCACGAAAATATACGGGGCAAGGGCTACTACAGTTAATTACATATCAGATAAAACATCAAAAAAATGGAAGAACAAAAATCAAAGCTACAGGCATTACGGCTATCGGGTATGGCCGGATGTCTACAGACCCTTTATGAGACCCGGAAAATACATGAACTCTCGCTGATCGATGGCCTGCAGATGCTGATACAGGCCGAAAGCGATGTCCGCTGGAACAACCGCTACAGCAGGCTGCTCAAGAATGCAAACTTCCGCTACACGTCATCTCTGGAGCAGATCGATACAGGAGAGCATCGGGGGATCGACCCGGGTATGCTCAGCACACTTGCCGTGGGAAACTACATCAAAAACGGAGAATCCATCCTGATAACCGGCGCTACGGGCGTTGGTAAATCCATGCTGGCAACGGCTCTGGGCCATCAGGCCTGTAGGCAGGGCTACTCGGTGATGTACTACAATACCCAAAAGTTACTGCCTGCTCTAAAAGTCGCCAGACTGGAGGGGGCACTGATCAAAAGGCTGGAAAAGCTGGCAAAAGCGGATCTGCTCATCCTCGATGACTTCGGACTGACCACGCTGGACGGCCAGCAGCAGAATGATATCATGGAAATAATCGAGGACAGGCATGCAAGAAAATCGACCATCATCGTCAGCCAGCTGCCCGTGGCAGCCTGGTTCGACATCTTCCCCGAGCAGACGATAGCCGATGCCATACTCGATAGGATTG
Organism: Sphingobacterium wenxiniae; assembly: GCA_040394995.1. Taxonomy (GTDB): domain Bacteria; phylum Bacteroidota; class Bacteroidia; order Sphingobacteriales; family Sphingobacteriaceae; genus Sphingobacterium; species Sphingobacterium wenxiniae_A. Next base: position 1,307 of record JBEBRE010000100.1, on the reverse strand, counting down.
TGCATACGGCACACCGCTTTACTATAAAAGGTGAAAGCTTACGTAAAAAAAGGTAACTTTGTCATGCTGAACAAAAAGCACAGGAACTAAAACTGGGTGCATATCGCCGGAATCCCTGGGTGCATATCATCGGAATATGCATTTTCTGACGGAAAGTTTGACAGTATTGTCTAAATGTATTGTTTGTCTTTTGCTACAAATATGTAACGGCACTAATTGGCAGATTCGGAAAAAAATCGCTAATATTGCTCTTGTAAGTCGGAAACGCATATTTTTGACTCCTTTATATTGGATAGGCCCTATAACTGTTAATCAGAGGGTCGCTGGTTCGAGCCCAGCTTCAGGAGCCAGATAAAAAGTCGTTTTTCGATAAGAAAAACGGCTTTTTTGCTTTCTAAGCAAAGATTAGAGACATCTTCGTTTGACCGGTTTTTCGGATTTAACAAATACGGATCTAACAGATGGCAAAGTATAAACATAAAAAAAGCTCTGAAATTTTTCAGAGCTTTCTATTGCCTTCCAATCGTACGCCAAACAGGATTCGAACCTGTGACCGACGGTTTAGAAAACCGTTGCTCTATCCAGCTGAGCTATTGGCGCCTCCTTTTGGTGGAACAAAAGTAGCCAATTACCGTAATTCTACAAAATAAAATTATCTTTTTTTGAAAGCTGGGATAAGTAATCGCATAACAAATACATCACCTTCTATCAACGGGTAAAAAGCCTATACGGGGATATCCTTTGATTGCAAACTCATTATATTTAGGATTAGCTCGATGCCACGTGTATGAAAAATGTCTTTGTCAAATCCGTTGGAGCGGTATCTGACCTTGCGATAGAATGCCCTAAAAAATATTTATACATATAGTATGCTAAAAATCAGCGCCATTGACAAATAAAGGCCTTTTAGATCAGCAAAAAGTTGAAATAAAATTTTGAAGGAAATAGAAAATTCGTACTTTTGTCGCGGAGAGTTGGCAGAGTGGTCGAATGCGGCGGTCTTGAAAACCGTTGTCTGTCACAGGACCGGGGGTTCGAATCCCTCACTCTCCGCATCCTAACAAGGAAAACATATCAAAACCCTATAAATAGCAGTATTTATAGGGTTTTTGCTTTTATAAGCTTTCCTAAATATTTCAGATTTCCACCATTTCGTGCGAAACCTCAGCGAGACCCTAAAAATTGGTCTTCTAGGGTCTCGCTCAAATGTACAGGTTTGCACCTATACACACCTTGCTATCAGATGAACATCTTAGCCTAGTCAAAGTACAAAGGAGTATCGATATGAAGCTTATTTTGACTTGGAA
>JBEBRE010000099.1:0-11515 GCA_040394995.1 Sphingobacterium wenxiniae | reverse complement strand
CGATATGAAGTATACCTACAACCCGGGCGAAGGCGGAACAGTATATGTAAATACGGGCAGTAGCCTATTCAGTGCATATAATCCCAATGACGGAGCAGACTTTATGGCTCCCGTGTCGGAACAGATAACTACTTATAATTTTGTCGGAGAAGGAAACGATGTATACTTGACATTTCCGTCACAAACGCTTTTTCCTTATCTCGCCAACGACGAAAGCTACAACACGCCAAAGTATAAAGTGGTGGGTATTTCAGCAAATAAAATCGAGTTGGTCTCTGACAATGGATCGATCGCTTGGCACTACATCTTAACGGCCGAAGGAGAAGCCGTAATCGGAGGTTACGATCCGGATAGTGAGTGTAATTTGTGGAAAACGGCGACCTTTACGAATGAGTTTTACTATGCGCCTGGTTGGGCACAAATTGCCGATCCAGGATTTGTCGCAAACGGTAACTCCTATCAGATCACTTTGCCTACCGCAACAAATGAAACTTGGCAAGCCCAGGTGAAATTTTTGACAGACATGACCACTAACGCGGCTATGAATTACGATTTCTCTGCGGTATTCAATTCATCCAAGGATCATAATAATGTAACCGTTAAACTGGTGAAGACAGGAGAAGACGGCACATTCTTCTTCGAGGAAAAGATTTCGTTGAAAGCATATGAAGACTATGTCTTTATCAAAACGGATCTACCGGGCATTGATATGGATAAAGTAAGTCTGGTACTCGATTTTGGTGGCAATATTGCTGAAACAGTGGTTACCATGAGCCGTGTCGTGCTGAAAGAGCATAGCTGTGACGACGGTACGGTCATCGAAGAGCCTGAAGAGGACAACGTAAACTGGCTTCCAAACTCTGATTGCAACATGTGGAAAACGGTGAGCTATACGAATTTCTTCTATTACGCCCCGAGTTGGGCTCAGATTGCCGATCCTGATTTTAATGCCAACGGTAATTCATATATAGTTAAGCTTCCAGAAGCAACTTTTGCGCAATGGCAGGCACAGGTCCATTTCAAGACGGACAATATGAGTACCAGTGCAGGCAAAAAATATGATTTTCATTGTGTACTGAATGCGACAAAAGATGTCAGTAGTGTAACGATCAAGCTCACCAAGGTGGATGACGACAACACCTTCTATTTCACCAAAAATGTCAGCTTGTCTGCCTATGAAGATTATGTGCTCAAAGTGCCGGATATGGATGGTATAGATATTGACAAGATCAATTTGGTTTTTGACTTTGGTGGAAATACGGCGAATACGGAAGTCACCATCAAAGATATTATCTTGAAAGAGTCTACTTGCAACGAATAAAATAATATGTATATAGCATGTGTGGCATACTAATGCCGCACATGCTTTTAAAAAGAAAACGATGAAGAAAACGAATTTATTTTTTCTATCCTTGCTGGCATTTGTTTCGCTATGCTGTAGCAAAAAAGATAATACCACGGAGGCAGCGGGAGGTAACATTACGTGCTCTGTTACCCAAATCAGTGTAGCCTATGGCGAATCTATCTCCACGGTTGATGTTGCTGCCGACCGCGAATGGACGATATACAGCAACGAAAATTGGATTACGTGTAGCCCATCGGGTTCTGTCAATCCCTCTGCAACAGTAACGGTGAGCATTGCTGCCAATACGACTACGGAGGTGCGTGAAGGCGCAATTGTCGTGAAGTCAGGAAGTACACGGGTAAGTATTCCGGTAACGCAGGAGGGAAAGCCGGTGGCGAATGTTGATACCCCAGAAGGCTACAAGCTGGTTTGGAACGATGAATTTAACGAAGGTAGTAAGCCGAGTTCCGAATGGTTCTATGAGACCGGCGGCGGCGGCTGGGGAAACAATGAGTTGCAGGAATATGTAGCCGGCGATAAAGACGGTGACCTGTTGGCCGCGGTAAAAAATGGCATTCTCAGTATCACCGCGAAAAAAATAAACGATAAAGTTTACTCCATCCGTATGAATACGAACAAAAGTTGGACCTACGGCTATTTTGAGGCTCGGTTAAAACTTCCGAAAGGAAAAGGAACTTGGCCCGCTTTCTGGATGATGCCGAAAAACTTTTCCTCTTGGCCGGAAGATGGCGAAATAGACATTATGGAACATGTTGGATATGACCCGAATCAAATCCATTCTTCCATTCATAGCAAAGCTTACTACCATTCGATCGGAACACAAAAAACAGCCAAAAAACACATTCCGACGGCACAAGATGAATTTCATGTTTACGCCGTGGAGTGGACCGCAGATTTTATAAAAGGATATGTGGACGGCGAAAATTACTTCACTTTCTTAAATGACAAGTCCGGCAATAAAGACACTTGGCCTTTTTACAATCCTTTTTACCTAAAGCTGAACTTGGCTTGGGGTGGCGATTGGGGTGGTGCAATGGGGGTGGACGAGTCCGTACTACCCGCCACATATGAAATCGATTATGTAAGGGTATTCCAGAAAAAATAGTAAGAATACGATTATATGTTGCTGGCAAATGAATTTTTAATTTGACCAATGACACTGTAATTTATTAGGAAAACAAACATAAACAAGGCAACGGTTTTCATGTTGCCTTGTTTTATTTTGAATATCTAAGGCATCCTAAAAAGGAGCTGGCGCTATTTCTTTTATCATCCCAAGGTACGAAGAGGAACCCCAAAGAGCTCATCAAAAATAATCTATGGTTTTAAAGGTTTTGCTTATCCATATATTTTGCTCCACAGAACTCACATCGTTCAGTTCTCCCTGCGGTCGAACTCGCTAACTTGACGACAATTTGAATGCTGTCGAGACAGGTTGCCGGCATGATAAATTTTTCGGATAGTTTCTTTGAATCTATATGAATAAATTCTTTACACAAAAGCAACCGTGTTGCTTTTGTGTGTTTTTGTTATTATATTTGCAACTGTGTTGCTTTACCGGGTGGCAAAAAGGTGAAAAACATAAAAAGAAAATATATAATAACAAACAATAAATCATATGGCAAAACAACGACAAAACAAATTTATGCTCGCCCTTACTATTTTAGGGCTGACGGTATCATCCTTGACATCTTGTAATGATGATACTCCTGAACCTGTAAAAGAGGGCATCGAGCGTTCAGAACTTATCCTTACCGAAGTAAATGGAGATGGTGTAGAAGCACATGGCGACCATTTTCATGGATTGGGCAATGCCGTAGAAGGCGAATCGTTCATTATCAAATTTGACGAGAATGGAATAGCCACGGCCAACGGACATCTTCATTTAGAAGCTGAGGTCGTGTACAAAGTAGAGTTGAAAGCTTGGGATTACAATGGAAAAGAGGTACAAAATGACTTTATTGCCAACAAATCAACAGCTGACAACTACAAAGCCTTTCTCATCGGAGGTAATTTTGTCCTGAACCCGGATTCTGATGATGAAAGCGGTGCAATTTTCCAACCGCGCGAGCTGAAATATGGTGACGGAACAGAGGTAACAGGAAATGGAGGTATTGGTACGACAGGTATTCTTTCTTATTTTACCATCGGGCATGACAATGAAGGTGCGACCAAAAAAGTTAGCTATGTGTTGCGGAAGCTAAATGCAGGTGTCAAAGAAAAAATCACCCGTGTTGACTGGAATCGTGCCGACTACGCTACCGCTTTCCCTGGACAAAATGTATTGGAGCTTAAATTCGAGATTCATGCCGAACATGGTCATGGACATTAGTTTTTTCCCCTCATAGTTTACAGTAAGCAACGGAACAGAAATTGTCCGTTGCTTTTTTGAAAATGCAATTATTGGTATCACCGTTAGCATTTTCGATAGCATTGGAATCACATGACAGTTTTATTTTTTAGGAACAAGAACTGCATCGCGCAATTGTATTTCAGCATGGTCTTTATCCGTGGCATTGAGAAATACCGTACCCTTAACCGTTATCGGTTCATCCGAAAAAGTAATTTTGGTATTATACGCCATCATGATTTCGGTCATGGCTGGAATGCCATCCTTACCACAAAACATACACTGGTATAAAGGTAAAACCGAAAGCAGAAACATACTGTGCTTCCGACCGGGCTTCAAAGGTACCATGTAGCCCTGTATGGTCACCGTCTTTCCGTTCATGCGCGCAAGTACCGGCGGAAAATGAGGTGTATAAATTGTTTTTCCATCTTTTTTGCTCACCCTATACATCAACTGGTCAAAGGTTTCCCAAACAGGGTTCATCAAGGGTTTATGGTCTACAAGATGTATCGTTTGTGATTGTTGGGCAAAACAAGTCAAAGCCATAGGTTGTCCCATCCCTTCCCATAAAAGGAGCAAACAGATCGCTTTTTGTAGCTTGCTGCTTATTCTAAAAATTGATTTTTCCATTATAGCTGTTCCTATTGCTTTTATAAGACAAAGGTAAACAAAAAACTATAAATGCAACATTATTGCATTTATAGTTTTTTGTTTCTATTTTTGAGCAACAATAAGACAGGAGGACTATTCATGATACCACAAAATTTTGAAAGTTGGAAAGATTGCATTGAGCGACAATGCGGTATTCCACTGACGACTGCATTTGCACAGTCCCGCATTGTCGTCTATGAGAATAGGGATCTGCACGAAACCCAGCGATTTATCCGCTTATATGGCGAGGAACATCTCCAAAACGTATTGGAGTGGTTTCGCAGGATAGCCTATGGTCGCGTAAGCATGGATTAGAGAAATAAAAATAATATATATGGAAGAGAGAAGATTACCCGTAACCGTATTGAGCGGTTTTTTAGGAGCCGGAAAAACCACCCTCCTCAATCATATCCTGCACAACAAAGAAGGCTTGAAAGTGGCCGTCATTGTAAACGACATGAGCGAAGTGAATGTGGATGCCAAGCTTGTGGAACAGGAAAACACATTGTCACGCACCGAAGAAAAATTGGTGGAGATGAGCAATGGCTGTATCTGTTGCACACTGCGTGAAGACTTAATGGCCGAGGTCGAAAAGTTGGCCAAAGAAGGGCGTTTCGATTACTTGTTGATTGAAAGTACGGGCATTAGCGAACCAATTCCTGTTGCCCAAACATTTTCCTATGTCGACGAGGAAAACGGAATAGACCTTTCCCGATTTAGCTATATCGACACCATGGTGACTGTGGTCGACTGCTTTAATTTCTTTCAGGATTTTGGTTCCGTTGAGCTGTTACAAGATCGCAATCTGACGGATATGGAAGGAGATTATCGCACCATCGTAAATCTCCTGACTGATCAGATTGAATTTGCCAATGTCATTATTCTAAACAAAACGGATTTGGTAGATGATCAGACGGTCGGTGTTTTAAAAGCGGCTATCCACAAACTGAATCCGGGTGCAAAGATTATACGCTCTTCTTTCGGTAAGGTGGCACCGTCGGAGGTTTTGGATACGAGATTATTCGATTTTGAAACAGCACAAACCTCGGCCGGATGGCAAAAAGAGCTGGAAGCCGAAGGTCATACACCCGAAACAGAGGAATACGGCATCAGTTCGTTTGTCTTCCGAAACCGAAGACCTTTCCATCCGGAGCGTTTTTGGAAATACCTGAATGAGGAATACCCCCACAGCATTATCCGGGCAAAAGGGCTGTTTTGGCTGGCATCACGACCCAATGACGCCTTAAATTTCTCGCAGGCCGGTGGTTCTTCCCGATTGGAAAAAGCCGGAGTGTGGTGGTGTAGCATGTCCTATTCTGAACGGATGCGCTATGCCAGCTACGTGTACAACGAGGCATATATTGAAAGCAAATGGAGCAAGCAATGGGGCGACCGTTTGAACGAATTGGTTTTTATCGGTCAGGATATGGATAAAAAAAAGATTTTGGCTGATTTGGACCGCTGTTTACTACAAGATGACGAACAATACCTGTTTGATAACAACATCTCTTTTAACGATCCTTTTCCAAAAAATATATAAAAGGCGATATCTGGGATTTGTATAAAACACATTTTGCAACAAAGTTTCATTTAGTTTATTATATTTGTTTATCATTTATATTTTAGACTATATGATTATGACATCTTTCTTGACACAAAAAATAACAGAATTTACAGCAAAAGCAAGTGCAGTGGCTTTAATGCTATCCTTTGTTTTATTCTTTTCCTGCTCCCAACACCAGACAGGTATACAAAAACTGGAAATCGGAGAAAACGGCGTAACGGAAGCGTTCATCGGTCAACTCTTGCCAATAAGGGCTGAAATAGAACTTAATGAAAAAATTGCCTCAATCGATATCCATATCGTACCTGTTGAAGCAAACAAATGGTCATTCAATCAGCAATATACAGAAGCGTACGCGGGAAGAAGAACGGCCCTGTTCGAAGAAAACATACAAATCCCCGACGATGCTAAAGTTGGCAACTACGAACTGACCATAAAGGTGGTCGGCGAAAGTGGTGTCACGACAGAAAAACAGACAAATATTCGGATTTCTGTGGACAGCACAGTCCCAATTGTTGGAGACTTGGATGTAGGTATTAACCCAAAGGGAAACGACCTTCATTTAGAAGCCGATATCACGGCTACAAAAAAGATTAAGCAAGTCACTGTAGAGATAAAGGGAGAAACCTGGAGTAAGGACTTTGTCTTTGACAAACCTCAAATGAAAGATCAACTGTCGTATAAATTTCATGAACATGTACACGTGGAGGAAGCTCCAAAAGGCGAATACAAGGTTGTACTGACCTTGGAAGACCAGTCAGGGAGAAAGGCCGTAACCACCAAAAGTTTTCAAAAGAAATAACCAGCTCAAGATCTTGGGGAAATATCAACATACTGTTTATCACCAACAATTTACAAAACTACCTGTGCATTTTAGGTAGTTTTGTTTTTATGGGAATACGATTGTTGTGCTTTTTTATCTTTTTTACGCCATTTATTTTTGAAGGGAGACTATCCGCTCAAGAGCGACCAGAAATTGTTCAACGTCCCATCACTTGGAATGCTACACGCCAGCGTCTCTCTTTAGACTACCTGAAAGAGAGACATGGTATCGAAAATGCTTCGCCTGAGATATCACCCAAGATGATTGTGGTACACTGGACTGACATTTTATCGGTGGATAAAACCATTGGCGCTTTCAATCCAGTCCGTCTTCCCGGTAGGCCCAACTTACAAAAGGCAAGCCCTCTTAATGTTTCTTCCCAATTTGTCGTGGGAAGGGATGGTACTATTTTCCAACTACTTCCTGAAACAACTTTTGCCCGCCATACCATTGGATTAAACTATTGTGCCATCGGCATTGAGAATATAGGTTCGGCTCGCTATCCGCTCACAGAAGCTCAATTGGAGGCCAATGCCCGTTTAATCAGATACCTCATGGCCAAATACGACATCACATATGTCATTGGCCATCACGAATATCAAGTCTTTAGAAATACGCTTTGGTGGAAAGAGACCGATCCATACTACGTCACTCAAAAAAGCGATCCCGGAGACGAATTTATAACAAAACTCCGCATGAATATAGGGATAAACCAAGAGCTTGTAGTGCAATAAGTGATAGAACCAAAAATTATCTAAAAGATAATATGACTGTCCTCGTAGATAGAATAGCAGATGTTGATTATGAAGTAATGAGAAACGCTATATAATTTCTAAAAAAACCTGTTTTTAATACTTTACAGATATTGCCTTTAATTGCAAAGCATTTATTATAGCCCCTGTTGACGCAGTATTATTAAAATAAACATAAACTTCATGAAATCCTACATTGTTTATTTGATGATAAAGAGCTTCAATGTCTTCTTTGGCATATTCAGAATAAAATAATTGAGGGTTGCCATGCATACGTATATAGCTTATTGATGTCGCTTGTTGAATTTCAGTAGGTAATTGAGGATAATTCACATTACAGAAAGTTATACCATTTTCGTGCAACCTTGTCATAACATCTTCTCGCCACCAGCTTCCGTGTCTGAACTCAACGACATTTTTGAAGTTTGGGCTCATCACACGCAGTACAGTATCCAATTTATCCTCACTAAAACTGAAACTGGGCGGTAGTTGCCAGAGAATACAAGCTAATTTAGTTTTAAGCCCTTCGCTACTTATCTGATAAAATTCTTCTATTTCTTTATTACACTCTTCCATCCTTTTAATATGTGTAATTGTTTTGGGAACTTTAATGCTAAATTTAAAGTCGTCAGGAACTTTATCATGCCACGATAATAAATTTTGCACTGTCGGAAACCTATAGAATGATCCGTTAAACTCATACGTATTAAAGTGCTTAGCATAGTAATCAAACCATTCTTTTCTAGGCAAGCTATCCGGATAAAACAAGTTTTTCCAAGATGGGGTTGCATAACTAGAACATCCTATATATAGTTTATCGCTTTTCATATTATTCATTGAAAGCAAACTTTCTATTAATAGTCACTTTATTATGACGTTGATAAATTAACTCTCATAAGATGATAACAGTTTAAACGATTGTTAGGTTCTATTAACGATTTAAAATATTTTAGTAATTGGTAAAAGGAGACACCATATGTGAGGTGTCCCCCTTACGTAGCCCCGAGCAGAATCGAACTGCTATCAAATGTTTAGGAAACATCTATTCTATCCGTTGAACTACAGGGCCGATATCGCCTTGTTAAAACAAAGCAAAAATAAACTATTTTTTTTATCTTTTACTATAAGAGATATTTATAACTTATTATTTCAATAAATAGATTTTCTCAATACCTCATAAGCTTTTTTGATTATATACTAACATAAAAATGCCCTATCTTTGTGGCACAAAAAAAGATAAAATTATTATGAGCTTTACAGGTAAAAATTTCCCAAGTATCACAGTTGATGCAATTGATTATTTAGGTGATAATTTCCAAATCAATATTTTTGAGAAGGCCAAAAACGAAGGTAAAAAAATCTTATTGTTCTGGTATCCAAAAGACTTTACTTTCGTTTGTCCTACTGAACTGCACGCCTTCCAAGAAGCTGCCACTGAGTTTGCAACCCGTAATACGATTGTGATTGGCGCTTCATGCGACTCTGCCGAAGTACATTTCGCTTGGTTAAACACAACTAAAGACAACGGTGGTATCGAAGGTGTTGAATACCCTATTATTGCCGACACTAACCGCAACTTGTCAAGTGTGTTGGGTATTTTAGAAATGAAGGAAGTAGAACATCCAGAATACGGTACATTGGTAGAAGGTTCTGCTGTTAGCTATCGTGCGACTTATCTTATCGATGAAACAGGTAAAGTATTCCACGAATCGGTAAACGATATGCCTTTGGGCCGTAATGTTAAAGAATACATCCGCCTAATCGACGCATACACACATGTACAAAAACATGGTGAAGTTTGTCCAGCAAACTGGGAAGAAGGTAAGACAGCTATGAGCGCTACACGCGAAGGTGTTGCTACTTACCTATCTGCAAACTAATTTGTTTAAGGTTTAAAGTTCAACGTTCAGAATCTTAAACCTTAAACTAAAAAAACCTTAAACAAAAGAACTATGCTACAAGAATTAGAAAGCGATACTTTACAAAACCTTGTCCAAGACAACGAAACAGTCATGGTTCAATATGCTGCTTCATGGTGTGGAAACTGCCGCATTATGAAACCAAAATTCAAAAAATTGGCTTCTGAAAACGAAAATGTTGCTTTCGTCATTGTGGATGCAGAGAAGTATCCAGAATCCCGGAAGTTGGCCAACGTGGACAATCTACCTACATTTGCAGCCTTTAAAGGCGGTAAACTTGTCAATCAGGTGCAAACAAACAAAATTGATGGATTAATAGATTTGTTAAATGAAGTTACCCGTAATTAAGCACTTAGTTGAGTTTATCGAACAAAACGATGCTGATTTTGTATTGGAAACGATTGAAACACTAGAAGCACTGACAGAGGTTCCTTCTTTGAAAGATGAGGAATTAGATGTCATTGGCGAGCTTATTTCCAATATGTATGGTGCTGTTGAAGTAGATAAGCTCATTAAGGAGGGAACACCAAAAAAAGACGCACTAAATAATTTTATGAAACGCGTTTTGGGATCTATTGATAAATAGGTTAACTCATTTTATATCCTATTTTCCTATATAACAAGAAAAGACTTTAATTTTCCACGCAGGCAATTTGTTTAAAAAGTGCTTGATGTGGAAAATTTTTTTTAGCTTTTAATACTTTGTAAACTTTATTAATCCTATTTTTACTAACACTAAAGGTTACTATTTTTAAAACTATCGACTATTACCACCTCGTTTTTTTAGAAATTCAAGGGTTGCATTGGAAAGTTTTAGACAAAGATTTTAATTGTTGGTAAAAGGAATCAAACAGAAGCTTGATTCCTTTTATTTTTTATCGACAATAACACGTGATGCTCGGTTGTGCTCACTTATCTTGTCATTCCGACAATAGAACACTATATGTTCCTAACTTTATACTTAACCCATTTTTTCGTCAAAACCAAAATTAATTATCATTTCGAGGACGACGACGTTGTTGCATTTGCTTTTGTAACTCTTCGTATTTGGCTGATTGGCTTTCATTCAAAAATGTCTTGATTTTGGTACTATTTTTTTCCCGCAATGCCCGCATTTTTTCAAAAATAGCCTGACGATCACCACCTTCTGAATTTTGCATTAACGTTCGTTGTTCTTTACTTGACTCGAGCGTGTACTTATAAATAGAATCTTGTTGCCCTTTATTGAGCTCCAATTCTTTTGTTAAATGTTCCACTTGCAGTTTAGCCATTTCTTCCGGTGTCCGGTTCTGCCCCTGGCGTCCACCTCTTTCTTGCGCAACGGATATTCCAACCGTAAAAATCGTTGCTAACATTACTGTAATTAAATTTTTCATGATGTTATTTTTTTAAAACTAACATCATAAATTTCAGCATTTTAATCTGAATAAAATACCAACCCACACAAAGTTTAGTAAACATTAACCTTTATTAATATTCATTAACATTCTCTTGTGGATAAACGCTTATTACAGGCCAGAATTTATGTGTTTAAATAACTGAACATATTCCTCCAGGCATTCCGGATTACGCATCACATCTTTGGACACAGCCTTTTCCATATGATAACCAGAGAATATCTTTTTAATTGGAATTTCTAATTTTTTACCACTCAACGTATAGGGAATATCCTTTACAGGATAAAAAATATCCGGAATATGACGAGCACTGTATTGTGTACGAAGTTCATTTTTGATAATATCGATAAGTTGTTCGAACACGTCATCCTTTTCCAGTTGCATGAACAAAATCATCCTGCTATCACCTTTCTCATTATCAATGGAGATTACTAAGCTATCTTTCACACCTTCTTGTACATTTACCACATTATATATTTCCGCGGTACCAATCCGTATACCAGCACGATTTAAGGTAGCATCCGATCTTCCATACATCGTAATACCACCATGATCATTTATTGAAATCCAGTCGCCATGGCTCCATACGCCAGTTCGTTCTGAAAAATAACTATCGCGATACCTATCATGATCCTTATCATTCCAAAAATATAAAGGCATGGACGGCATAGGTTTCTTTATCACCAATTCACC
>JBEBRE010000098.1:0-11596 GCA_040394995.1 Sphingobacterium wenxiniae | reverse complement strand
ACAACAGTTTGTCGCAAACACATAACAGTTTATCACAAACGCATAATAGTTTATCACAAACGCACGAGCATTCATTGCAAACGTACAACAGTTTGCCATAAAAGCAAATGCATTTTTGATTGATTGGGGATGAATAAAGCAAATTAAATTTCCGTAGCATTTTTATGGAAAGGCTATAGTAAAATCATCATGACAATAGAATCCTTTAAATACTGTTGTTATGATCAAGATAAGGCTAACCATTTGTGTCATGTTTATCACGTTTTCAATATCTGCGCAGAGTCTATTTCACCAGAGACTGGCTGATTCGGCTATGACTCTTATCAATCGATCTATCCGTTATGATGCAAACTATTATACGATAGCATACCCTAATGGAGATGTCCCGCCAAATACCGGCGTCTGTTCGGATGTGGTGATTCGGGTCTATCGCAAGCTGGGGATTGATCTACAGAAGGAAGTTCATGAGGACATGAAAGCCAATTTTGCAACTTATCCTAATAAATGGGGACTGCGTCGGACAGATCGCAGTATCGATCATCGCAGAGTGCCCAATTTGATGCGTTTTTTTGAACGAAAGCAGGCAAGTTTGCCATTGACTGATCATCCTGCAAATTATCTGCCCGGTGACATTGTCAGTTGGGATTTAAAAGATGGCCGGCCACATATAGGTATCGTGGTTAATCGTAAGTCGAGGTGTGGTACGCGCTATCTTATTGTGCACAATATCGGTGGCGGGCAACAATTGGACGATTGTCTTTTTCGGTATAAGATTACAGGACATTATCGGTATAAGAAATAATGATCTTAGTCGAAAGCTGTTGAAGCATTGTTTATTCCCTAAATAAAATACCTTATTCGCGCTGCCAAATGCTATGCTCGCTCATTATTATAATAAATAAAGTGGCGATAGTCTATTTTTATTCCTATAATCAAATAAATAGGCTATGAAAGTAAACTTTTTTTTAGTATTGATTTTAGGAGCGGTGCTAAGTTTTAGTTCTTGTAAGAAGGGTGATATGGGGCCACAAGGAGAGCAAGGACAAAAGGGCGATCAGGGACTACAAGGCATTAAAGGAAGTGACGGTGCCACTATTCTGAGTGGTACGGTTGCTCCGATAGCTAGCTTGGGGAAAATTGGCGATTTTTATTTGCGGACGAGTAATTCTGTTCTCTACGGACCCAAGACAGCTGAAGGCTGGGGTACGGGTGTATCACTGAAAGGGGCTACGGGCGCTACAGGATCTAAGATTTTGAGTGGCACGGCTATTCCTGCAGCAAATGTTGGTGTGGTTGGCGACTATTATTTTCAGACAAATACATCAATCCTGTATGGTCCCAAAGATGCCAGTGGATGGGGCGTAGGTACGAATTTGAGAGGGACAGCAAACGTGATGTACAGCGGGTGGAAAACCGCCGTGCGGGTCAAGGATAGTTTGTTAGACGGGACATCAGTGAGGATAGCTCATATATATGCCCCTCAAATTACGTCAAGCGTCATAACTTCTGGCGTCGTGCTGGTGTATCTTGATTATGGAGGAGGAACATTTCCTCTTCCTTTTACATCTAGGGCCTCCGGAAGAATGAGCACCATTTCTTTCAAGCTAAAAACCAACGAAGTTGTTATCTATAGGATGGTGTATGACGGGGGAGCGCTGTTGAATCTTGGCAGTAACATACAGTATCGATACGTCATTATTCCCGGGGGGGTGTTTGTTGCAAAAGGCCTAAAAGATGTGGACTTGAGTGATATTGAAACAGTAGAAAGGGTTTTAGGACAGTAGCCCTAAAAAGGCAAAGGGCTTTCACAACATCTAAAAAAGCTGTCCCCATCATTTTGAGACAGCTTTTTTATGCTATAAGCTACTTTCCAAAATTTCCAAAACGTTGGGAAAGTTAAAACTCTTTTAATTTGCCAAATCTTCTTTTTTGGGAAATATGAGCGAGGCAATAACACTGGTGGCCAAGATGGAAATAATGATGATTAAAGAGTGAATGGTCTTAAAGCCTATGGCTTCTAATTGGCCATGCAAAAGCATCTTGGCACCAATAAATATCAATAAGAAAGCCAAACCTACTTTGAGGTAATGAAACTTGTGGATAATGTTCACCAAGAGGAAGAACATAGAACGCAAACCTAATACAGCAAAGATATTGGAAAAGAATACAATATATGGATCTTTGGTGACCGAAAAAATAGCCGGAATAGAATCCACGGCAAAGATAAGGTCTGTAAATTCAATGACGAGTAGTATCAAAAACAATGGCGTCATGTACCGTATGCCATTTTCCACGTGAAAGAATTTACCCGAATCCAGCTTAGGCGTCACCTTGAAATATTTTGAAGCAAACTTGACGACAGGGTGATTCTGCGGATCCACTTCTTCCTCTTTATTTCGATTGATATACATACTGATGCCCGTATACACCAAAAAAGCTCCAAACACATAAAGAATCCAGCCGAATTTGGCGATCAAAGCCGCACCTAAAAAGATAAATATACAGCGTAATATAATGGCACCCAGGATTCCCCAAACCAGCACCTTGTGGTAATACTTCTCCGGAATACCGAAAGAAGAGAATAACAGCACCATTACAAAGATATTGTCGACGGAGAGTGCATACTCTACTACATAGCCTGTTAGATACTCTATGCTGAGGTTGGTGTTGTAGGTTTTGATGCTTGCCACCAGATCGTTTTCGTCGATACGAATATTGTGATAGTGCTTGGCGATAACCTGTTTGAGGGTTGCGATATCGTGTACATTATGTAACTCATTTCCCCATATATAAAGCACCCATCCAAAAGCGAGGGCAAACAATACCCACACGGCACTCATGATGGCCGCGGATTTTAGCGAAATGGGTTTATCTCCTTTGGAAAATAAACCTAAATCAATTGCGAGCATGAGGATGATGAAGAGGATAAAACCTCCAAAAAATAACAGTTCGTGGCTCATATATGTTTTTTACTTATTTCTTTCGGTTGTAAATTTGACAAGTTGTTCCAAAGCGGATCGGTATTCGTTTTCCGGAAAATATTGCAAGATGGCAAATGCCTCCTTCTGGTATTGAAACATTTTTTCTTTGGCATAGTCCAATCCGCCACTACGCCGCACAAAATCGATTACTTCGGTTACTTTTTCCTTGTTTTCACTGTGGTTTTTAACTAAATTGATGATATGCCTTTTCTCTGATGTAGAGGTGTTTCTGAGCGCGTATATAAGAGGTAGAGTCATTTTTTTCTCTTTGATATCGTTCCCTACCGGTTTGCCGACATCGTCCAAACCAAAATCAAATAAGTCATCTTTGATTTGGAAGGCAATGCCTACCTTCTCGCCAAACAGATGCATTTTTTCAACGACTTCTGGGGGCGCCCCGGCAGATGAAGCGCCACTGGCACAACATGCTGCGATTAACGATGCGGTCTTTTTGCGAATAACCTCGAAGTATATTGGTTCTTCAATGTCGAGTTTGCGTGCTTTTTCAATTTGTAGCAACTCGCCTTCACTCATTTCTTCGACGGCATCAGACATCACTTTCAATAAGTTCAGCTCATTATGTTTTACCGATAACGACATGCCTTTTGACAACAAAAAATCACCTATTAACACAGCAACTTTGTTTTTCCACAACGCATTCACGGAAAAAAAGCCTCTGCGTTCATTGGCGTTGTCCACCACATCGTCATGCACCAAGGAGGCCGTATGCAATAGCTCTACCAATGAGGCCCCTCTATAGGTCGAATCGTTAATATTTCCGCAAAGTCCGGCAGAGAGAAAAACAAACATCGGCCGCATCTGTTTTCCCTTTTGCTTAATGATGTATTGGGTAATACGATTTAATAAAGGTACGGAACTGTGCATCGATTCTCTAAATCGCTTTTCAAACAGTTCCAATTCTTTGGCTATGGGGGTTTGTATATCTTTTAATTTCAGCATGCAATAATGGCTTACTCACCAGTTTTTTACTGCAATAAAGATAAGAAATAGATTATAAAGCTTCGACAGCTAATTCCAATTCTTTATACCATTCTTCGCCATATTCGCGAACCAAGGGGTCGCGCAAAAACTTGTATACGGGGACACCAAGCTCTTTTCCAAAAGTGCATGCATCGTGGCAGATATGCCACCGGTCGTAATGTAGTACATCAAACCCCGGATAATGTGTCGTGCGGATCGGATAGAGGTGGCAGGAAATAGGTTTTTTCCAATCTATTTCTCCGAGCTCATAGGCTTTTTCGATAGCACATTTGGTAATACCATTCTCCCATGTCACATAGGCACATTCCTTATTGCCATCCACGCAAGTAGTGGTCAGGTCACCATCCAAATCAACCACGTGAGTGCCTTGTTCTTCGATGGCCTGAATACCTTTTTCTGTCATGTAGGGCTTTACTTTAGGGTAAATCTCCCGTAGTATGGCCGTTTCTTTTTCGTCTAAAGGTGCTCCTGCATCGCCTTCTATGCAACAAATTCCCTTGCACTTGGTCAGATTGCACACGAAATCGTTTTTGACGATATCCTCATGCACTAAAACATGCCCTATCTCGATCATTTCTTTATTTTGAATAGCTTACTCGTTCGCCTAACTTATGTTTTAATCCGCTGGCTGACGCCAATTCCATGGTAACGGAACCTATTAATATTTCGACGTGGGCTTTAACAGGTATTCTGTTGCCATCGTTTGTCACCCACAAAAATAACTGGCTGTCTTTTTTGAAAATCCGCCCAGGGCTGATTTCTGGGCTGAATTTAAGGCATTCAATTGTTCCCAATGCGGTCTTGATCTTTTCAATGCCAATATATTTTACCCCCAGTTGAGCGACTTCATCATTAAGGAAATAGGTTATTTTAAACGAATCTCCCTTTTTCAAAGAGGACAGGTCGAGGTTTCTTGAAAAATAATAGGCCGATAACAAATCGAAAAACTGACCGGTAGGGCTTTTGAATGTTCCCTTTTTACCGGATACACTTTTGTTTTTGTGGTCAAATGTCGCATATTCCTGTCTTGAATAGCTTCCTTCTTGTATATTTTCCGTGTAGAGATAGGGAAGGTAGGTATTTCCGTCAATATACGAGTCATATTTGTTTTTCACGGTGTATAGCATCGAGAAAGGACCCGATGTTTGGCCGAAAGCAGACAGATGGAAAGCATTAGGGTTGCTAAAACGCAACTTGGATTTTTCAACCCGCAGTGTTCCGGTGGCAGCAGAAATAAAACCATATTTGAGCTTATAGGTGAGTTTTTCACCTTCTTTGTATGTTGGTTCGGGTAAATAAGGCAATGTCTGACCATAAGTCCATCCCAACGTTCCAATAAGCAAGATAAGCAATACGTAAAATTTTCTCATATAATAAAAGACAAGGATTAAAGTTGATGGTTTAACTTTTGCGCTTGAATACGGGTACTGTCGAACAGGGCTCGCCGTACATAATGCTCTTGGCCACCTTACTTAGTTCTACGGTAAATTTGACAAAAGCTGCCTCAGGAATGGGGATATCGCCACAGCCTTTCACCACCACCCGTTGATCTTGGTAAGCGGTATAGTCAACCGTATCAAGGGCTTCGTTGAATATGTCCCTTTCCACTTCTTCCTTTGTTCCGAAGTGAACGGATGTTGCATAGGGTTCCATTTTGTTTGCAAGCAACATATAGGCCCATGTGGGTACAATAGCGTCTGAAGAACAGATGATACCCACATGCTTATCTTGGTATTGGCTCCAATCGTGTCCTTTGATAAATTCCCGGAAATCTTTTTCTTTCAAGATCAAGCCATGAAAAAGATTATCCTTTATATCATAGATGACAATCTCCCGATTGGGTGCATATTTGGCAAGATCGATGGTTATCAATCCGCTTTGTGCTACTTTATTGACAATGTTTTCTTGGATATCCATATGGCAAAGTAAAAATTCAAAAATCAAAAAAATAAAGGTGATTATATACTTATGTGTCCTAACTTTATCGTCATCTGTTGCGGGCTACGATCATATATAACTACCAAAATAAATATGCCTTTGCATCGTCATTCTTATAACGAACTTCTGTTTTGATGTAAAACAAAAAAGCCGGACAAACTGCCCGGCTGTAAAGTTAATTAATATATCTTAATAGAATCTAATGCGATTGTCATCTATAGTGGCTTTGTTTTGCAAAGCTTGATAGATAGATCCCCAAGAACGTTGTGCCTTAGCGGTTTGCATTTGCTGTTTTTGTTTGTCTAAATCGCTAGCAATCAATTCTGCAGGATTAGTAAATTCTGTCACCTGTACAGCGTATACGCCTTGCGTGCCTTTAATAGTTTTAGAAACCTTATTGGGCTGTAAGCCAAAAGCGGTTCCGACCACGGCGGGTTCTAATGAAACTCCCGGCAACACAGGATTTGCCATGACGATGTTCTGTGCCTCAACAGCTGATTTGCCGAGTTTCTGCGCAACTTGGTCAATCGATGAAGCGCCATTTAAGGCATTATTCATTTTTTCAGTCAGCATTTTTGCTTTGACTTCATTTTTAACTTGTGCTTCGATCTGAGACTTAACGGCCTCTAAAGACAACAAGCCTTTGGGTTGTATGTCAACTAAGCGCGCTACGATAAAGTGATCATCGGTTTCAAAAACCTTATCAGAAACCTCTCCCTTTTTGGCTTCAAATACCCAGCGAATGAGTTCTCTGGGCACTTCCACACCATTGAAATTATTGTCCATGGCGATGGCCTTGTCTATTTTTTCTATCGCCACACCTTGTTTGTTGGCCACTTCGGCAAAGTTGTCGCCTTTAGCTTCGCCAAAGAAATTATTAGCTTTGGCATAAGCAGCATCCGTAGTGGCTTTGCCGGCATTAATAATTTTGTCGACGATGGCGGCCTTTACAATCTTGGAATTGCCGATTTGTTTTTCTATTTTGATGATATGGGTACCATATCTACTGGTGACAATGACTACTTGTCCAGGTTTGCCTGAGAATACTGCTTCGTCAAATTCAGGCACCATGCGACCACGAGGAAATGTGCCTAAATCGCCACCGTTCACTTTGCTTTGTTGATCCATGCTAAATTGAATAGCCAGAGCAGCAAAGCTTTCTCCTTTTTCGATCAGTCCTTTGATGGAGTCAGCTTTGGCCTTTGCTTTATCTACACCACCTTCGGCAGCATCGTTTAGCAAAATATGGGAAGCTTGCACCGAATCTGGGCTAAATTTGGCGTCAACGACTTTTGCAATCTCATATACGCCGTTGGAAAGATAAGGGCCTACTGTCGTTCCCGCAGTAGTGTTAAAGATAACAGAATCCAACGCCGGACTCACCTGGCCTTTGCGAAGATATATGAATGGATATTTAGTATCTGAGTTAGTCACAGCAAATAAAGAATCGTTGTTCGAATTAATCAACTCTGATTTTAATTGCTCTATGATTGATTTTGTGGCAGCGGTATCATTAGCTGTTGGTCTGGCATCGAACAGTGCATATTCCACAGATCTGGTTTCTTCTGGGTTTTTAAAGCTGTTTTTGTGCGCGTCGTAATATGCCTTATAATCCGCATCTGTCAATTTGATTTCGGAATCTTTCACCGAAGAGTAATCCAACATCAAATATTTGAAGTTTGCTAATTTATTGCGTTGGTTGTATTCTTCTTGGGCCTCTAGCGAGGTAACGTACACGCTATTGCTCAACAAATTGGAATACTTTACATTCAAGCGCTCGTTTTTGATGTTTTCCAACAGCATTTCCCACTGAGCATTCATCTCAGGAGTTCCCTGCGTGGAAATCTGTGAAAGGAATGTGTTCAGTTGGTTACGGTCGAATACGCCTGTTTCAGGGTTGGTAAAAGCCTGAATGATTTGTTGGGAAGGGCTCGCCCCGCTTACCATAGCATTTAACTCATCCTTGCCTACCGTTAAACCGATGCGTTCAATTTCTTGTTTAAGCAATTCCTGTGAAATGAACTGATTCCACACCTGTTGCACCGCATAGTTCCGCATTTGAGGAGAGGCAGCACCTCCCATTTGTTGCTGATACATGGCTGTGGTTTGCTCTACCTGTGCATTGAACACTTGGTAATCGATCGCTTCGCCATTAATGCTACCTACCTGATTTTGGCTTTTCATCCAAAAAGGAGTTCCATAATTAATGATATCTCCTAATAAAAACGCAACAATTGCTAAACCGATGATGGTTACTACCAATCCCGCTCGGTTTCGCAAATAGCTCATTAATCCCATATTCTCTATTCTGTATTTATTTTTATGTAAAATGCGTGTTTTTAGTTATGTAATTGACCTTTCTTAAAAACAAGGCGCAAGATACGACTTTTATGAAAAAAAAGCGTAAAAAATTATCGTTGGTAAAAACAAAATTTGATAAAAGATGTTATATACCGTTTTACCTTCCAAATGAAGGTAATTGCTGTTGATCGTTTAGGATATAAAAACCGGTCATGTTCTCACCTTTAATGTCATTAAAATTGAGGTCAGAGGTAAAAGAAGTTGCCTGAAATGCACCTCTACCATCTTTCATGTCGAAGGTGATCGGTACCGTATTGTAATAGATTTGCTTCTTCTCGTCATAAAAGAGTTCTTCAGTCTTTATAACAGAACCGTCTGCCATGTTGACCACTACGTTTTTCCGAAACTCTGTCAATCCCTCGTTGTTTCGTTGGATGGCATAATCAGACGTGATACGTTGGGATTCTTTTCTGTCTTTGTCGAAAAAACGGATGAGAATCCCTTTTTTGAATTCATAGAAACCTATACTGTCAGGATATTCACGTAATTCGGGACTGGTTAATTCAGCCTTGACGACGGCAGAGTCACTATAGGTTACCGTGACATTTTTGGATATGTTGACGTTTTCTTCTTCTTGGATATTTTTGACCTTTTCTACATCTCGCAGATCGTTTTCGCAGGAAAAAAACAGTGTCGTCCCCAATACTAAAATCAGGAAAGGAAATCCGATTGGATATATGCCCTGAGAGCTGCGCATAGGGGATTAATCCAAGTTTCTACGGAGAAACCATGAGTCGTTGATGGTAAATCCGAAATTGATGTTAATATATCGTTCCCGAACAAGATTATTGGACATGGTTCCCTGCTGCCCTAATTCGGCGGATATGTTGAGTTGTGAGAACGTACGGCCAAAGTTGGTTTCGGGCAAGGGGAAGCCAAAGCCTACGGTTACAGCCATGTCATTAATTCGGTGGTTTCGGAAAACGACAGGTGTTTGGTTATAGCGGAAACCTAAGCGATATTCCACTTGGTTCAGATAGCGTACAGACGTGGGGTCAGGTTTGATTTGCCCGCCCACGGCGAAGCCATAGCTTTTTTGCAATTTATTTTCGTCTTGGCGTACTTGAAATTTTGACCAATCGGCATATTTGAAATCGGCGCCAACCATCCAATTGTAACCTTTAGATAGTGTCACACCAACATTATGTTTAAAGGGCAAGTTAATATGACGTGTTCCTAGATTGGTTAAACTCGTGGTATCTAGTGGAGGAGCTTGATAATCGTCTTCAAAGTTGGGCTCGTAAATGGTCACCATTCTGGTGGTTTTTGCGGCAATCTGATTATCCAATGATCCAGAATAACCTAGTGTGAGGTTGTATTTCCGATTTAATGCGCGGCTATATTGTACGCCATAGTCCACGGTAACGCCCCGGATATTGCGTGTTTCTTTGGATTCTGTCGGGTAGGCATCGAGGTCACTGAGGAAACGAACGCTCGTGATATCGTAGAGGTTTCCGAAAAGAAATCCTACATTTGCCCCCACGCTAAGCCCTTTGATAGGCGCTACACCATAGCCAAGATAAGCTTTGTTAATCCCACCTTCACCTAAAGTTCTCTTTTCGTGCACGAGATTTCCGATGGATGCCACTTCCTTGGTGGAGTATCCAATGTCTGAATAGGGCAACAATCCAAAAGAAAGGCCTCCGAACGAAGGTCCATTAGTCTTGTTTAGAGGTACACCGATGGCAATATGGCTGAAGGCAAAATCGGCCGTGTGATCATTTTTTCCGTTTTTGGACAATTGGGTGAAATTCCCGTACATGCCAGCCTCCAATATGGTTCTGTTCATTCCCGAATAGGAAGCCGGGTTACTGATGTTCAGCGTGGGAAGCCCGTTCAGATATCTCACTCCTGTCGAAATACCACCCATTGCTCTGGTTTGAGGAAACAGATCTTCTCTCATCTGGCCCAATCCAAATTGGGAATAAGGAGAATGAGAGGTTGATTTTTGTGCGAACGAATGATCGATTGCACCGAATGTAATCCCTAAAAAGACGAGAAGAGCTATTTTGGTAAACGTTCCTATTGAATGTCTGCGCATATATACATTGTGTTACATCTTCGTTTGCCCAACTTTGCCTAACTCTGTTCTTTATGGGGTTAGGTTATGGCCGGTATTATACAGATAAGCTACTAAAAGATGAATTTTCAAATTTTGCTACAAAACTATCTAATTTTTAATTATTCCGTTAGTTCTATTTGTTAAAAAAGGTTAATCGTCTTGTAGTCAATGTTTTAAATAAATTGAAAATAGATGATGAAAGCTATGATGATTAGGTATAGCGCTTCATACACCCATTTAGACTTGGCGTAGGAGAAATAGAAGGCCAGATATATCGCCAATGGTGGTGCGCAAAGCAGAAAATGGTTGATCGTAATATGCTGGCTAAGGTAGAAAGAACCAAGGGTGAGCAAGATCATCAAAAATAAGAGCTGGAATGACTTGCGCAGATGCACAATACTTTTAAAAAAGTGATCTTTTAAGATGAAAAGAAAAAAGAGCAGGGCAACAATGATGGGCACGATGACCAAATAATCATATATGTTTAGGGAAAGCTCAGAAGGAAAAGAATAGCCCCAAGGTTCGAAAATTTTGAAAAATTCAGGTAACCGATTCGTCCAATAATAAACAACTCCCAATAAAAAATAAACAGTCGTAAAACCTAGCAGAGGTGTGATCCACTCTCGCCAGTTGAACGGTCTAAAAATAATGAGGCTAATCCATAATAAAACCATCATCACCATAAACGGAAAGTAGATGAGGCTTCCAAAAGCAACGATCATACCCAAATCAAACATCAATCCCTTCACATCCGCTTGTTTGTAAATATTGAAGAGTTTGCCCAACATCCAAATAGCGATGAAGTTGCAGATTAACGGTGGTGAAAGAACCAAGAATGGAATGAACAGGCTGACCAGTGTCATGTACATGAGCGCTGGAAGAAAATTGGGTTTTCCTAGAAAATTGAAATTATTGATGATCCTGTTGAGAAAAAAGGCTTGAAGAAGGGTAAGCGCTAACGTAACCAACACGTTTTCTCCTGGTGATAGGTTGGTGCCGATTTCTATGCCGATCAAATTGTTGATGGCCGGTTCAAACAGGATGGGAGTTATTTTTTCAGGCAGGTGCAGAAAAATACCCAAACACAACAGCAAGCCCATGGCCGACACCAAAAAGATGTTGTATGGCGTGAATTTGCGATGTTGGTTGATTATCATATTTCAGATGCCCTTGCTCCTTTATCCTTGTTCCTTTATTCTTGTTTCTTGCTCTTTTTCCAACTTCTTTATCCTTCTATCCAATAGAAAAAGAT
>JBEBRE010000097.1:0-11931 GCA_040394995.1 Sphingobacterium wenxiniae | reverse complement strand
TAATATTAGTTTTTTAGAACTTCCATCTGACAAAAGCTTCTATTGCTTCATAGTCAGCCAACCCAAGCTTGTGGTACAACTCTGCAGTCTCGCTGGTACGGTCCTCGGCACGCACCCAAAACTCACGCGGATCGTCACCCGGGAAAACAGGCACGTCTTTCTGTGATTGGTGTTTGAAGATTGCCAAGCGTTTGCGTTTAACCTCTTGTGGTGAAAGAGGAACCGCCATCTCGATTTCATGGATGGGGTATTCGTGCCAAGCACCACGATATAACCACAGCCAACAATCTTTTGTCCATTCGTCTGTTTTAGCAAGTCGCTTTAACGCCTCGTAGATAATATCAAAGCAGACCTTATGCGTTCCATGTGGATCAGCAAAATCGCCTGCTGCAAAAACCTGATGCGGTTTTACATGGCGCAATAATTCCATCGTTTGCTGAATGTCGTCTTCAAAAGACACTTCTTTGGAGAACTTTCCCCTGTCGTAGAAAGGCAAATCCTGAAAATGTATGTTTTCATCCGGTAGACCCACAAAGCGAGCACCTGCTATAGCCTCTCCTTTGCGGATTAGTCCTTTGATAGTGCGGATGATTTCCGGATCCACCTGATTCGGTTTTTTCGTCTTAAAAAAGGCTCTTGCATCCTCATAAATCCTCCTAGTCGTGCCATTATCGTCATTAACTGCTATGGCAAAATCCTGTACGAACTCAAGGTAACGCAATACATCATCATCCCACACGGCAGTATTTCCCGATGTCTGGTAGGCGACGTGTACGTTATGTCCTTGGTCTGCCAAACGAATGAATGTACCTCCCATGGAAATCACGTCGTCATCTGGATGTGGGGAGAAAAGGATCACATTTTTACGTGCAGGATCTGCTCGTTCCGGGCGATTGCTGTCATCTACCCCTGGTTTGCCTCCTGGCCAACCCGTAATGGTCCGTTGCAGTTCATTGAAGATTTTTATATTGATATTGTAAGCAGGCCCCTTTTCGGTGACCAACTTTGCCATACCGTTGTTGTTGTAATCGTCATCCGTTAATTTCAGAATAGCCTTGTTCAATTTTAAAGACAGCCATATAACCGCTTTCTTCGCCAGGGAATCTGTCCACACAACATCATGAGCCAACCATGGAAGGTCGAAACGTGTCAATTGTGAGGCGGCATCTTTATCTAAAACAAACTCTACATTGTCCGACAATTGAAGATATGTTGCCGGAATTTCCGAAGAGATATCACCTTCGACAGCTTTTTTGACGATTTCGGCTTTCTTCTCGTTCCAAGCCATTAGGATGATTTCTTTGGCTTTGAAGATCGTTCCAACACCCATTGTAATGGCTTTGGTAGGCACATTTTCCTTTCCTCCGAAGTCGCGTGACGCATCGCGTCGGGTCAGGTCGTCCAAAATAACCAATCGTGTACCCGAATTGGGGGCTGAACCGGGCTCGTTAAAACCGATGTGGCCAGTACGTCCGATACCCAAAATCTGGATGTCTAAACCACCATAGTTCGAAATCTTCTGTTCGTAGGTTTCGCAGAAAGCTTGAATTTCATGCTCTGCTAACGTTCCATCAGGGATATTGATATTTTCTTGAGGAATATCGATATGATCGAACAAGTGTTTCTTCATGAAGGTTACGTAGCTTTGATCGGCATCCGGTCTCATTGGATAATATTCATCCAAGTTGAATGTGACCACGTTCCCAAAACTCAATCCCTCTTCTTTATGAAGCCTTACTAATTCTTTGTAAACTTTTACAGGTGTAGCTCCGGTAGCCAGCCCCAAAACGGCGGTCTCTCCTTTTTCTTGTTTTGATCTAATGATGCTTGCTATACGTTTAGCCACATCCACAGAGGCGACGTCTTGTGTTTCGTATACTTTTACCGGTACGCGTTCAAAACGTGTTTCCTCCAATAAGTTTAATCTTGCCATCTATTTAAGGAATAAATTGTTAACAACCTGAATAGCAAATGTAAAAATAAAAGTGTTGCAAACCACAAAAAAACAAGCCAAATCAGTTAAAAAGACAAGTTTTTTGTGTTGCAATCGATTGATTTAAATCTTTATTAAGATGTCCAAAGCCTGCTTTAGTGTATCATTGTCCTTTGCGAAGCAAATCCGCAATAGATTTTGATTACATGTGGTCGAATAAAACGCAGATATAGGAATCGTTGCTACTTTAAAATGGGATGTCAGGTGCTGGGCATACTCCAATTCTGAGACATCGCTTACTTGCGTATAATCGATTAATAGGAAGTACGTACCCTCGCAAGGAAGTACTTCAAACCGACTTGCTTCTAGCCCTTGCGCAACCAAATCTCGTTTTTCCTGAAAGAACGTGTTTAACTCCAGGTAACTATCCCTGTCTTTAATATATTCCGCAATCGCAAATTGCATAGGTGTGTTTGCGCTGAACACATTAAATTGGTGCGTCTTACGGTATTCTTCCGTCAGATACGGAGGGGCCACTATATATCCCAGCTTCCAACCAGTAGTATGCAACAGCTTTCCAAAGGATACGACCACGAAGCTTCGTTCTCTGAGTACGGGACACTGTAGTACGGAGTGATGTGATTTTCCATCGAATACCATATGTTCGTATACTTCGTCGCTCAAAATTAAAATAGAAGTGTCTCGTACCGCTTCTTCCAACCTATCGAAATCTTGTTTTTGCCAGATGCGGGCCGAGGGGTTTGTAGGGTTATTAAGGATGATGAGCTTTGTCTTTTCCGAAAGTTGTGTTTTCACTTCCTCCCAATCAATGATGAAATTAGGAGCTTTTAGCTGTATGGGGATAACCTTACCCCCAAAAAGTTCTATGCTCGGTTTATATGAATCGTATGCGGGCTCGAATATAATCACTTCATCTCCCGGTCGAATGACAGTGGCTATGGCGGTAAACAACGCTTGCGTACCTCCTGATGTAATCGTGATCTCCGTGTTGGCATCTATGTTGACGGCATAGAGCGAATGTATTTTTTCAGCAATGGCTTCTCTTAAGGCCCCAACGCCCGGCATAGGTGCATATTGATTGTATCCTTTCCGCATATAGTGCTCCACGAGAGAAATTAGCCTTTCAGAAGTCGGATAATTTGGAAATCCTTGCGATAGATTGATGGCTTGGTGTTCCTGTGCTAAGGCAGACATCCGAGAAAAGATACTGACTCCCGTGTTTGGAAGTTTAGAAAAAAACTTCGTGCTTTGAAAAGATTCTGTCATTTTAGTGATTTAATTACCCTACTAAAATAATGGATTTTTATATTTGAACGATATATTTAGCGAACGAAGATGAGAAAATTAATTTTGACGTTGTTATTGGCATTGCCTGCGTTGCTTTTTGCCCAAACAAAAGAAGAGCTTATTGCACAGGTAAAAGCAAATCCTAAAAACACGGAAACACTAAGAATAATTCAGCGGGTGGGCGGATACACTCCCGACTATAAAGAATTAAATACCCTGTTCAAAACATTGGATAAATCGGTACGAAAATCAACGGAAGGAAAACAGTTTGAATATTATTTGAAGCGATTGAAGAATGCTTCTGTGGGGAAGAAGGCTCCGGGTATCACCCAATTGACACCTGAAGGAGAACCTTTCTCGCTTTCGGATTTGCGCGGAAAATATGTGTTGATTGACTTTTGGGCTTCTTGGTGCCCTGATTGCCGTCGGCAAAATCCTTCGTTGGTCGAAACTTATGCTGAGTTCAAAGATAAAAATTTTGAGATTTTGGGTGTTTCTTTTGACCGGAGTCTCGATAATTGGGTAAAGGCTATTAAAGACGATAAACTGACGTGGAAACACATTTCCGATCTGCAACATTGGCAAAATGCGGCGGGGACATTGTATGGTGTGCGTGCGATCCCACAGAACATTCTTGTCGATCCTCAAGGTGTCATCATTGCCCGCAATCTACATGGTGAAGATCTAAAGACGAAACTTAGGGAAGTTTTGAAGTAAAAGCCAGTCAAAAGTTTTATAGATTGGGTGATGCCTGAAAGCAGGCATCATAATTGATACATTGCTAGATAGCGTTAATAAATATTTGTCATTATTAAACATATCTGTATCATGAAAAAGTTTGTTTCCATTCTATTGTTTGTAATTGGTTATGGCACTTTATTCTTGTCGTGTTCAAAAGACAATTCAGATAAAGCCTATCCGGTGGATGAAGATATCATCTTAACAGATGTGAGTTATGGTAGTCATCCGCAACAAAAAATAGACGTGTACCTTCCGGAGGGGCGATCTTCCTCTTCAACAAAATTTGTGGTATTCATCCACGGTGGAGGATGGGCTGGTGGAGATAAAAGTGATTTGCCAATTACGCAAGAAGCTCTAGACGAATTAAAAAAACTTTTTCCGGGCTTTGCTCTTTTTAACGTTAATTATAGGCTTGTTGATGGAGCGGACAATCGATATCCTGCTGCAGAACAGGATATCAAAAGTGCATTGGATTTTATATATGCCCATTTGAAGGATTATCAAATATCTTCAGACACTTATATGGTTGGTGGAAGTGCGGGAGCTCATCTTGCAGCATTACATACCTTAAAGAACAATATCGGAAACCGAATAAAAGGGTGTATCGGCATTTCGGGAGCTTATAACATGGTTTCTTTATATAACGATGGCAGTGATGAAGTCAAGCTGTACGTCTCGGCCTTCTTAGGAGGCACGCCTACCGAAAAAACAGCAGTATATGAACAGGCCAGCCCTATTCGTTTTGTTTCTGCATCGAGCCCTAAATTCTTAATTCTACACGGGAAAGATGATGATTTGACTCCTATAGGGCAGGCGAACGAATTTATCCAAAAACTGCAACAACACGGTGTAGAACATACCGTATTCACCTACAGCGGAGGTCACGGTATTCCTGGAGAACATATTGAAAAGGCTTTTGAACATATTGTGGCTTTTTTGTTGTAAGTCGTCATGCCTACTGCTTATTTCCACCCAAAATCTTGGCAACTATCCAAATGATTAATGCTATAATGGCCACCATAATGAGGATGCCAGACCAAAGCCCAGCTTTAAATATACCTTCTATAACCGAACAGCTGTTAAACAACATTACGACGGCTGATAATAATAGAATGTGTAGAAATCTTTTCATTGTTCTTGTTTTGGAGTAAGAACAAACAGGGGTTTAAAAAGTTTTGAAGATCAGGAAGTAGATTATCAGATTTTTCAAACACGCTTGCTTGATGGGGAGAAAAGATACAGGAATTGAAATTTGAGAAGGTTTTAAGGTAAAATTAGAGCCGAAATAAAAAGGCTATCTCATTTTGAGATAGCCTTTTTGTGTTAATTTCTAACAAAAATTAACCTTGTTGTTCTTCAAAAACAATGGCTTCATCCACTACGATTCTTCCACAATGTTCGCAGATAATAATCTTTTTGCGTTGACGGATTTCGGATTGCAGTTGTGGTGGAATCTGGTTGTGACAACCGGAGCAACTATCTCGCTCAATAGAAACAACAGCTAAGCCGTTTCTGAAAGATCCACGAAGTTTATTGTACACTTTCAACAAACGATCTTCGATATCTTGTTCAGCCTTATTTGCTTTTGCCAATAAGGTATCTTCTTCTTTCTGTGTTTCTGCTGTAATAGTGTCCAGTTCTTGTTTCTTCGCCTCAAGCTCCCCCTTGCTGAAATCAAGGCTTTTTTCCGTGCTTTCGTAAAGTTCGGTCTTATTCTTGATGTCAAATTCAGCCTCACGGATACGCTTCTCGCAAACTTGGATTTCCAAGCCCTGGATTTCTATTTCTTTGGAAATAGCATCGTATTCGCGGTTGTTTTTAACCTCATTTAACTGTCCTTCATATTTTTTGATGGCTTCTTGCGCATCCTTGATCATGTTCCTACGCCTAACGATGGAATCTTCCAAATCGTCAAGTTCTGTCCTGATTTTTCCCATACGGGTATCCAATCCGGCAATCTCGTCTTCAAGGTCGGCAACCTCAATAGGTAATTCACCTCTCACTTGGCGAATTTTATCTATCTTCGTATGGACGGACTGTAGCGTCCATAATGCTTTTAATTTTTGTTCTACGGTTTGTTCCATTAACTGTAGTATTTTATTGGATTTGTCTCTATTTCTGTCAATAGGACAGCAAAGTTAACAAATTTTTTCTGAATAATTTCCAATAATAATTCTTGGGTAAACTGTTCACTTTCAAAATGTCCGATATCCGCAATGATAATCTCGTCCTCGGCATCAAAAAACTCATGATACTTATAGTCTGCGGTAATAAAAACATCGGCTCCCGATCGTTTGGCTTCGGACAGTAAAAAGCCTCCTGCTCCCCCACAGACAGCTACTCTTGAAATAGGTTTGCCCAATAGTTTGGTATGGCGGATGACCTGTACGTGCAACCGTTCTTTCACATATGCTAAAAAATCCTGTGCGGCCATTGGCTCGGGAAGATTGCCAATGGCACCTGACCCTACAGATGACAAGGGGTTGTCTAATGTGACGATATTATAAGCGACCTCTTCATAAGGATGGGCCGCATACATGGCTACTACAATTGCCCGTTCCTTTACGGCGGGATAAACGACTTCTATTTTTGTTTCTTCCACACGCTCCTGGGTACCCACTTCGCCAATAGCCGGATTCGCACCGTCCAACCCTCTAAATGTACCATAACCGGCTGTATTGTAACTGCATTGGTCGTAGTTGCCGATAGCACCCGCACCGGCACTAAAAAGGGCCTCTCGAACGGATTCAATATGTGTGCGGGGGACATATACGATAAGTTTTTTTAACAAATTGCGCTTTTGACTTAAGACAGCGTGCGACTGCAGGTTCAATTTTTCTGAAATCTTGCTGCTGACGCCACCCAATACATTATCCAAATTGGTATGGATCGCGTATAAAGCAATGTTGTTCTTAATGGCTTTTACAACTGTGCGTTCCACATAGTTTTTGCCTGTGAATTGCTTTAGTCCGTTGAATACAATCGGGTGATGCGAAAGGATAATATCACAACCTTTACGTATGGCCTCCTCCACGACTTCCTCTGTACAATCCAAAGAAATAAGGGCTTTGCGAATCTCGTCGTTTGGGTTTCCCACGATAAGCCCTGAATTATCGTAAGACTCCTGGTAGGCTAATGGGGCTACGCTTTCCAGATACTGTGTAAGTTCTTTAATCTTCATCTTGTTCTTTATTTGCCGTATAATCTTTACCAAAATGTTGTATATGCAATTCCAGCAATGACTTATGTTGGTAGATGCTCACCCAGTAGGTGATAAAATACCCTATATGCAATAAACCGATAACGATGAGAATGAAAGCTGGCAAGGGAATACTGGTTATTAAGAATGTCCACGCAAAAAACAATCCCCATTTCTGGGTTGGATTCTCTTCCACTTCGATTTGGCGATCGAAGAATTCATTGTTTAAGGAGTCTGTTAACCGCCTGACCACCTCAAAATTCCAGTAGATATTGAAAAAGGGCATAGCGACAAACCAAGCTTGGTTTGGTAAGATGCACAGGTTTTCCTTCTTAATCAACTTTAATGTGCTATATATAGTATAGGCAAAGAAAAGCCTGATGACAATCCCCAATAGACCAAGCGCTATAGCCAGTTGAACAAACTCCTTTGTCAAGCCTTCCGGCAATAATTCTAACATCCTTTTCCCATTAATTTGTGTACATCAAAAATATCGTCGGTTTCTTATGCAAGTCGATTTCCCGTTTTCTCCATTCTGACACGGGAAACATCAGTATAAACTCTTCTTTCCCTGTTAAGTCGCATGCCACGCACAACCGTGTGGTGGGCTTGCAATGTTTCAACAACTCTTCAAACAACTGGTTATTGCGGAAAGGTGTTTCTATAAATAGTTGTGTTTGTCCTTCTTTGGCCGATTGATGTTCCAAGTCTTTTATACGTTTAGCGCGTTCGCCCTTGTCAATGGGCAGATAACCCTGGAACGCGAATTTCTGCCCGTTGAATCCCGAGGCCATCAATGCCAATAAGATAGAACTTGGGCCGACCAATGGCACAACTTTAATTCCTCGCCTATGGGCTTCTGCCACGATATCAGCTCCTGGATCGGCCACTCCCGGACATCCCGCTTCTGACATCAAGCCGATGTCCTTTCCTTTCAAAACAGTGTCAAAAATGCGATTATAGTCTACTTTTTCCCGCGTATGTTTGCCGTAGTCATGCATTTTTAACTCCTGTTGCGGGATTTTTAATCCTGCTTGTTTTAAAAATCGCCTTGCCGTTTTCTCATTTTCAACGATGTATTCATCAATCCGGTTGATCAAATCCCGATGAAATAACGTGTATGACATCTTCTCTGCATCATTTGCCAATGGCACCGGAATAAGGTATAGTGTTCCCAAAGACATGTTCAAAACTACTAAATATTCGATGCAATGCTACATTTCGTGATAAGAAACCAAAGCTTTCAGCTAAAAATATACCTTAAATTGAACAAAGATATGCCATGCTAAAGCACGAGTATCTATATTAGCTTACTTTAGCCAGAATGATAATGAAATACTTCCTTAGGGCTATTCTTGCATTTTATCATACACGCTATTGTAACTATTTTCGCATATAACCAAATTAAATTTTGTATATTTACCTTTACTAAAAGTACAATTGCAAAAAACATGCCGTATCAACCAGATAAAATTGATTTAAAGATTCTAAAGTTATTGCAAGAAAATGGACGTATAACCAACTTGCAGCTGGCTTCCAACATTGGCTTATCACCGGCACCAACGTTGGAGCGTGTAAGAAAACTGGAAAATTCTGGTTTTATCAAAAGCTACCATGCTTTTGTGGATGAAGAAAAATTAGGCCTGGGAATTAAGTCCTTCATACAGATTTCATTGGATTTTCATACCCATAATGCCATTCCAGAATTTGTGGAAGCTGTTAAGGCTATCCCCGAAGTGACAGAATGCCATCATGTGACAGGCAATTGTGATTTTATTTTGAAGGTGTACGTGAAAGACATCAAAGCATACGAGGCGGTCATCATGGAGAAAATATCCAAAATACCATTTGTAAAGACTTTCCAAACCATGATGATTATGTCTACCAGTAAAAAGGAGCCGATAGTGCCATTAGAGTACTAATGCCGGAAGCAATGTTTTATGAAAGAAAACCAAGTGACATATGAAGATTTGGCTATCATTCTGACATGGCCAGATGCGACCATCCGGGGGGATGAGAAATGGATGATGTTTTTTAAAAAGATAGGTATCGTCAAGAATCTCAATTTCAAGGTGGGGCACACGGGTATCGTGATTGTCAAGAAAGCTTCAGGAGAAATGCATTTCTATGATTTCGGGCGCTACATTACTCCTAGGGGTTATGGGCGTGCTCGGTCAAAGTTCTCGGATCCTCGTTTGGAAATAAAATTAAAAGCGACATTCGAGCATGACCGGATTGCTAACTTGGAAGAGATTGTCTCGCATTTCGAGGATTTGAAAAGTGCGATGTATGGTGAGGGTATTTTGTATTTCTCCATTGCACAGGGCATTAACTTTGAGATGGCTAAAGCTTATGGCGACAATTGGGTAAACCAAGGGACTTATCCCTATGGAGCAGTCGCCAGAAACAACAACAACTGCTCGCGGTTCATCACACGGATGCTCATTCATGCGTCTAATAAATATACCTGGAACCACGGTATTAATTTCCCCGAAACGATTAAGGCCAGCCCAATAAGTAACGTTATTAATGCTGTGGAGGATCGTATGATATACTCGTACGACCCAGAATATGGATTGAAACATTTTAAGATGAATCGCTGGCAATCTTTCTTCTTTTTGGTAAAACAGCTTGGCGATAATGTCAAACGTAGAAAAGCCGACAAACTTCCGAACGACCTTATTATTGGATCCATGAATTTTACTTCTAAGCCTATTTCAGTGCCCAAAGACGCTCATTACTTGGGTGGAGTGGGTGATGGTGCCTGGTTTTCAATTCGAACAGTAGAGCATCAAAAGCTACTCATTAAGAGATTTACCTCCAAGGGAGAGCTCGAGTATGTTATCTTAGGAGAACCAATGGAATCTATCGACTTCAACGAACCATATGAGGTCGTATACGATAGTCATTTGCTTTTTACCCATGTTCGACAAAATGGACGAAAGATCCGCATCAACCATACTCAGCGATTAGAAAACAAGGATTATAAGTTTGAGGATCTCAAAGCTCTATATGCTTAGTGGTTATTAACATCAAATAATACTTTGCGGAGATTTTGGTAATCTATTAAAGCATCTTCCGCTTTATTCAAATCGTTTCGTGTCATATATATCTGGCCAAGTTTATCAACAATAGCCAATTGAAGAAGCTTATTGCCCTTTGCCTCCGCCAATTTTCCGGCATTTATGAATTCCTGTTGGGCTACTCGGTAATTTTTTTGGACAAATTTGGAAGAGGCTAACATATATTCGATCTCCGCCAACTCGTCGGTGAAGTTTTTACTTTCAGCCAAGTCTCGTGCTTGGATCAAGAACCATTGTGCCTCGGTATGTTTGTTTTGCAATTGGTAGATTTTGGCCAAGGTTTGCCATGCAACGATCTTACGGTCATAAGCTTTCGCCTTGTTGAAAAGCGGTATGGCTTTGCGTATGATGTTGTTTTCGGCTGACCGATAGTCGCGATCATAAGCTTGTATCAATGCAATTTTGGTCAGTGAGTTGCCCTGTTCGACGATGCTTCGTTGCTGTACTGCGGTTTGGTAAAAAGCTTCCTGGAAATAGCCGGCTTGCTCAATATTTCGTTGAAAAAGATACACATTCGACAGATTGAACTGAATCGTAGAAACATCGAGGGTGTTGGTGGTTTTTTGTGCATGTTGCAATGCAGTTTGTAGCAAGGTTAAAGTCTGTTGTATATCTCCCGATTTTAGGCAAAGTGTCGCATAGATATGTAACATGCCATAGGCGATAGCGTAACTTTCGTTTTTAATTTCTTGGTCGATAATTTTGTTCCAATCCTCTGCATCCGTTGGTAGCGGAGAAATAAGCTGTTCTACAAAAGTGGTGTTGGCGGTAGGCTTAAATTCATCTATAAGCTGTTGCAAATCCAATGCTTTATCAATACTGTCTTGAAAATAAATCTTCTCCTGATAGGAATCCGTCAACAATTCTTCTCGAGTGCGAGGAGCCGGTAAGACGTACACACGTGGACCAATTCCGTCAAAATCTACATTATATTTTGTAACATATCCTGCCGGATCTAAGACGGTATCACTATCCTGCGCCTGTGCCGCAACGGACCAGACATACATAAATAAACCTTGTAATATATAAAATAGAACCTTTTTACGAAGTTTCATACGTTTCTTCCTCTGTCAAACATAGGATAAATTTAGTGTGTTTGCAATATAATCGGAAAGCAACGCAAAAATGTACCAAGAAAGAGGTACCAGCTTGATTGAGGTTCTCGACACTACTCGTATCCGTTGTTTACGTATCCTATCTTCCAGGTCGGCGGTATAGCCTACATAATACCTGTCCATCTGGGAAGAATAGAGAATATACACACAATACATAGGCTGTAGGTTTATAACAAAAAAGCACCGATTTCTCAGTACTTCTTGTGGAGGCTACTGGATTCGAACCAGTGACCACTCCCGACTTATAAGTCGGGATGCTCTGAACCGGCTGAGCTGACTATCCGTTCTATCATTTGTCGACTTTTCCACGATTTTATCTCTCTTTCTCTTTTTATTGCGGTTGATCTGTTCTGAAAAAACTCAGTATATACCACTGTCCAATCAGAAGCCTTTGCAGTGTATCCTCGGTTTTTTCTGTTGTGTTTACGTATCCTATCTTCCAGGTCGGCGGTATAGCCTACATAATACCTGTCCATCTGGGAAGAATAGAGAATATACGGATCATACCGAAAGTTTGGGGGTTAATGTTTTTTAAGCATACAATTTCATCAC
>JBEBRE010000096.1:0-11964 GCA_040394995.1 Sphingobacterium wenxiniae | reverse complement strand
CCTGTCCCGATAATCGGGATTCGCAACATTATCACAAAATTGCGACATTGAATGCGAAACACAACTGCCCTGCCCTATAAAGGGTATCTAGAGTTCAAATAGAAGGTTCATAGAGGTAAACACTATTTATACGTGTCAATCCCAATAACATTGGTTACCTTTTGGCTTAAAGAAGTGATATCCGATTTCAAGCCCACCATAATGGTCAAAAACTGTGCACGATTGCCTTCAATTTTCTTCAAGTTGTGCATATAGCCGATTTCGCCTCCCAAAAAGAAACCTTTAAATTTATAATCCGCCCCTATTCCAATTTTAGCAGCGGCCGTGATAAACTTTTTATCCTCCATTTTGATGGTCTCTCCTACCAGATTTCCACGAGGCTCGTTCACCAACCCCACCGCAGGACC
The DNA here is from genome assembly GCA_040394995.1 of Sphingobacterium wenxiniae. Classification (GTDB taxonomy): domain Bacteria; phylum Bacteroidota; class Bacteroidia; order Sphingobacteriales; family Sphingobacteriaceae; genus Sphingobacterium; species Sphingobacterium wenxiniae_A. The sequence goes on along the minus strand of JBEBRE010000096.1, from coordinate 11,557 downwards.
GACATAAACGAAAGCATTCAGGCGATCCATTTGTTTTCGCTTTCCCGCCGCCAGACTTAACATGTAAAAACTACACGTACCATTTTCAATCATATAGTTATAATCCGGATCCTGCAACTGTTGGTCATACCCAAATGTCAGCATATATAACGTTGGCAACAAGAAGTAATTCGGGTTTTTGAGCGCGATATCCAATCCCATGCTGCCAACAAACAATTTGGGAGATAGCGCTTCCTTAGTCTTACCGATGGGAAAAGACAATCCTGTACCAGCCATGTAATATATTTTTCGATAATGGAGCGTGTCTGCATCAGATTGGCCTTTGGCCGATATGGTCAAAAATAAGAGGGCAAAAAATATGTATCCTTTTTTCATTTTTTTAAGTAAAGTAAAAAAAACCACTACGTCCCCATATAATGAAAGAAATCGCCTTTTGTATGACTAACGTGATACTAAAATAACAAATGAAAGTGAAAATTTGAATATTCGGAAATAAAAATAATCAGTCAACTTTTTATACAACAAGAGGAAAAACACAAAGTTCCTCTGCAAATTCTTGTCTTATGAAAAGTTATCAAACGAAAAAGGTTTATAACTTGCCAAAAATAATGGGAACCATAGGTAAACGTATAAAGATACTTAAACAATCAATGGTTATGGCAACCAAAACACTTAGAATCTGCGAAAGGGGACATAAATATTACAAAAGCAGCGACTGTCCAACCTGTCCTAATTGCGAAAAATTAAAACAGGCTGAATCAGGTTTTCTCGCATTATTGAGCAACCCTGCAAGGAATGCGTTGCTACACCACGACATTGACACTGTTCATAAACTGGCTGGATTTACTGAAAAAGAAATTCTCGCTTTGCATGGCATTGGCAGGGCGTCGTTGCCCATCTTTAAAAAAGCATTGGAAGAAGCTGGACTGGATTTCAAACCGAAAGAAGAAAAGAAGTATTCCCTCAAGAATAAAAAATAATTTTAAAAACATTTAAAATAGAAAAGCGATGAAAACGAAAATTTTAAACATATTGTCCATCTTATTTGGGCTTTTATTGATGAACGGGGGGGTAAGCAAATTCTTTAACTATATGCCTACTCCCGAAAACCTTCCTGAAGCAGTGGTAAAAGACAACTTGGCACTGGCAGAAATTTCTTGGCTGGTACCCTTGATCGCTACCGCTGAACTATTGGGCGGCTTCCTCATTCTTCTTCCCAAAACACGAGCTTTAGGTGCATTAGTTGTATTTCCGGTAATGGTTGGAATATTGCTTACACACATTTTTGTAGCACCAGAAGGGTTTCCGATTGCATTGGTCATCTGGGTAATACTGCTTTGGATTATCCTTGACAACAAACAAAAATATGCAGCTCTAATTAGATAACCCAAAGACACAAACGTTCATAATCCTCTTTCTGTTCAACGTTATTAGCTTGTAGCGCTGGAATGCGGTGCCATAACTAGTCGTAGTGTCTCACTACACCATTCATAAGAAAGGTTGAGAACAGATCATAGCGGATACTATGACCAAATAGAACCCTAAACAGACTCATTTTGATAAAACGTCTTCATTTCAGTTGATGGAATGCCTCCTATCTATTAATCAGTGAAACGATTGAACCGTTAAATAATTAAGAGATTAACCAGTTTTTACTGTGTGGCCCTTGGTTAAATAGCAGATCTACAATACTCAGATCCGGAATAAAACCATGCTTATCTTCAAATACTTGGTAATAGGGCTTCGGATTTTGCAAAACAGAAGATTTCTTGGGATGTATGGATTCTCTAAAATCCAACGTTCCGCAAAAAGATTGATATGATTCCGTAAAGTGGATAGACCTGCTGATTTTCAAACATTTCAAAACAAGATCTAATTGAGCCACATTATAATCCAACAAAAATTCAAATGGTCGCCGGTAAAAAACAGCAAAATCATCTTCATAGTATTCAAAATAGGCTGAACTTCTATAAGCCGTTTGCAAGCTTAGCCAATGAAGCCGTTGCCAATCGTGGTCATAGTTAATACGAATATCTTTTACAGGTACATGCTCCTTCCTGCCGTGCAAAATCGGCACAATCAGATCCAACACGCCGTTTGCCGTCGCAATTTTAGTCCGTGTGCGATACGTTTGTTTGGGATAATGTTCAAACTGCTCTATCAATATCGGCCTATCATATTGTTGAATAACATAAAAGTAAGATACTGGGGGCAAATAAAACGCAGGCAAAAGCAATTGTGATTCCATGGGATTTTAACTATTTTGCACGCAAAATTAACGTAATTTTCAGGATATTTGTAAAGCCATCAAGGAAATAACCCATGCGCATAAAACAAAAGTTGCTTTCTATACTCCTATACACCTTTTCGTTACTCCCTTTTTGGGTCTTGTATAGGCTATCAGATTTGCTGTTTTTGGTACTTTTTCACGTTATAAAATACCGCAGGAAAGTTGTTTCTGAAAACCTGCAAAACGCATTCCCTGAAAAGTCAACCAAAGAGCGGAGACAAATAGCTTTGAAGTTTTATCGCTATCTGCCCGATTTGATGATTGAATCGATCAAGATGCGAACCATTAGCCAAAAAGAGGTGATGAAACGTGTCGAATTTTTAAATTCGGAAGAGATTTATCGCCATTTTGAAAGAGGAAAGGCCGTAATCGGCGTAGCGGCTCATTATGGAAATTGGGAATTGAGTATCTACCGATTATCCTTAATGACCGAAAGACCTCGGCTCATTATATACAAACCGCTGAAAAACAAAGCCTTTGATCTTGTTTATAATGATCTGAGAAGCCGCTTCGGAGCCACAATGGTTCCCATGAAACAGATTTTAAGGCACATCGTTAAGTTAAAGGGCAATCCACACATCAGTATGTTTCTAGCTGATCAGACCCCTACTTATCAGGATTCCGATTATTTTATGGAATTTTTAAATCAAGAAACCTTGGTGTATACTGGTCCGGAACGCATAGCACGAATGACAAAGAACCCCGTAGTGTATTGTCATCTCGGCCGCAAAAAGAAACGTGGACATTATTATTGCAAATTTACTACATTAGTAGAAAATCCGGATGATTTCGCCGAGCATGAGATCACGGAACTGCACAACAAATTTACTGAAAAAATCATACGGGAAAAGCCTGAATATTGGTTGTGGTCCCACAGACGTTGGAAAAGAAAACGTAGAAAATGAAGCATTATCCGCGTGTAGCTGTAGTCATATTAAATTGGAACGGGCGATTTTTCTTGGAAAAATTCCTGCCTTCCGTATACAATAGCTCCTATCCCAATTTGGAATTCGTCATTGGTGACAACGCCTCAACCGATGATTCCGTCGTTTTTGTACAGGAAAATTATCCCTCCGTTAAAATCCTGACAAATAAGACCAACTTGGGGTTTGCCGGAGGTTACAATGCTATTTTGAAGCGTGTTGAAGCTGATTACTATGTATTGCTCAATTCGGATGTAGAAGTCACCCAAAATTGGATTGAACCGGTGATTGACTATATGGAATCCTATCCAGATATTGTGGCAGCACAACCAAAAATACTGGCCTATCACGAGAAAAACAAATTTGAACACGCAGGTGCAGCCGGTGGTTTCATCGATAAATATGGCTATCCTTTTTGCCGTGGCCGTATATTCAACGATGTAGAAGAAGATAACGGCCAATATAACACACCCATGGAAATTTTTTGGGCAACGGGAGCCGCATTGTTTATCAAATCCACCGCATGGAAAGCTTCCGGTGGGTTCGATGACGATTTCTTCGCGCATATGGAAGAAATCGACCTTTGTTGGCGACTGAAACGTATGGGGTATCGCATCGGGTATGTTGGTGAATCGGTCGTCTACCATGTCGGCGGGGGAACATTAAACACCAGCAATCCAAAAAAAACGTATCTCAACTTCCGGAACAATCTGGTCATGCTTCAGAAAAACCTGCCTTTTGCGACAGCCTGTTGGGTCATCTTTATGCGGTTATGGTTCGACTTGCTTGCGCTTGTTCGGTTTTTGCTTGAAGGCAAAGGGAAAGATGCCTGGGCCATCAGCCGCTCACATCAATATTTCTTCCTAAATATTTTTAAAAACGCAAAAAAACGACAAACCTACACGGTAAAAGGAAATAAACTCGGGATTTATAAAAAATCAATCGTAATGGACTTTTTCGTGAATAAAATCCGAAAATTCTCCCAATTGAGAATAGAAAATTTCCATTAACCACCCTTGCTCCGAAGAACACGCCAAAAGGCCATTTCCCACGTATTCAGGAGTTTGCCGAATTCGACAAAATATCGGTTTTAATTTTAATTAAGGGCTATTTATTTTGTAATTTCGCTGACTATGGTACCAGATATTCAGGAAAAAATTGCACGATTAACGCAGGAACTTAACGAATATAATTATCAATATTATGTTTTGGCCAATTCGCTGATTTCGGATTACGATTTTGACCAAAAACTCAAGGAATTAGAGACATTAGAAAAGCAATATCCTGAATTTAAGGATCCCAATTCTCCTACCCAAAAAGTGGGTGGAGATATTACCCAAAAATTCAACACCGTCAAGCATAAGTGGGCCATGCTCTCCTTGGGTAATACCTATAATGAACAGGAGCTTCGGGATTTCGACGAGCGTGTTCGAAAGATTGTAGGCAACCAAGTGCAATATGTCTGCGAACTAAAATTTGACGGGCTTTCCATTTCAATCACCTACGAAAATGGCAGACTATCGAGGGCCGTTACCCGTGGTGATGGAACACAGGGCGACGATGTGACGAACAATGTGAAAACCATACGCAGTGTGCCACATACATTAAAGTCGGGCAACTATCCCGAAACGTTTGAAATCCGTGGCGAAATCTTTATGCACAATGCCGCTTTTCTAAGACTGAACAAGCAACGGGAGGAAAACGGCGAGCAGATCTATGCCAATCCACGTAACTTTGCATCAGGCACCATCAAATTGCAAGACCCAAAAGAGGTGTCCAAACGCCCGTTGGACTGTTTCCTATACTTTCTGTATGCCGATAACCGAAACAGACTGTTTGAAAGTCATTGGGAAAGCCTTCAAGCAGTCAAAAGTTGGGGATTTCAGGTATGCGAGCACAATAAATTGTGCAACGACATAGACGAGGTACTGGACTTCATCCATCATTGGGAGGATGCGCGTCACCAGCTTTCCTACGAAATTGACGGAATTGTCATCAAGGTCAACGATTATGCGCAACAGGAGGAACTGGGATTTACCGCAAAATCACCACGTTGGGCCATTTCCTATAAATACAAGGCCGAGCGTGTTGAAACGACCTTAAAAAGCATTACCTATCAGATTGGCCGAACGGGCGCCGTCACCCCAGTGGCGAATCTAAAACCCATTTTGCTGGCTGGTACAACCGTTAAACGAGCTTCTTTACACAATGCCAATGAAATTGCCCGATTGGATTTGCACGAAGGCGACACGGTGTTTGTGGAAAAAGGTGGCGAAATCATTCCAAAAATCGTGGGAGTAAATAAAGAAAAACGACCATTGTTTGCTGCTCCGATTGTTTACCCGATCACCTGCCCGGAATGTGGCACACCTTTATTCCGACAAGACGGCGAAGCTGTCCATTATTGCCCCAACGAGGCCGGATGCAAACCACAGATTGTTGGCAAGCTACAACATTTCATCGGCCGTAAAATGATGGACATTCAAGGCATGGGTGATGAAACGATACTGACATTTTACAATTTGGGATTGTTACGCAAAATTTCCGATATATACAGTCTGAAAGACCATGCAGCGGAATTGAAAAAATTGGAGCGCTTTGGCGAGAAATCCATTGACAATATGCTTGCCGGCATCGAACAGTCGAAGACCAAACCTTTTGAAAAAGTATTGTTTGGTTTAGGCATCAGGCATGTCGGCGAAACCATTGCCAAAAAATTGGCATTGCATTTCAAAAACATCGATAACATGGCCATGGCAAGCGTGGAAGAAATGGCTGCGGTGCAAGACATCGGTGGCCGGATAGCAGAGAGTGTATACGAATATCTGCATCTCGATAACCATATCGTGGAAATTGAAAAATTGAAAACAGCAGGATTGAACTTCGCCATAGAAGAAAGGGAAATTGTCTTAGCGGGCAATAACCTTGCAGGGAAGACCTTTTTGATTTCAGGGGTGTTTGCAGACTTTTCCCGCGAGGAACTGGCCAGCTTAATCGAGTCTCATGGCGGTAAAATGGTATCATCCATTTCGGCCAAACTCGATTTTCTAGTAGCTGGCGATAAAATGGGGCCTTCGAAATTGGTAAAGGCAGAAAAACTGCAGATACCAATGATCTCGGACACGGAATTATTAGAACTTATTCATGCATCAAATTAATTTATAACATATTAAAAATGAACGAGCTTCAAGGAGCAGGTGTAGCATTGGTTACACCTTTTAATGCAGATGGAACTATCGATTTTGAATCGTTGGCGAGGCTAATCGATTTTCAAATCGAAGAAGGGATGGATTATTTAGTATCGTTAGGTACGACAGGGGAAACAGCTACTTTACAAGCTGATGAACGAAAGCTCATATTGGAATTTACGGCGAAGCAAGTCAATGGAAGAGTGCCCTTGGTCGTGGGTATTGGCGGTAACAATACCACAGAAATCGCCCAACAGGTGAAGAACTTTAACATTGAAGGGTATTGTGCTATCTTATCCGTTTCGCCATACTATAACAAACCTACGCAAGAGGGTATTTACCAACATTATAAAGCTATTGCGGCGGTTTCCAAACTACCACTTATTCTATACAATGTTCCGGGCAGAACGGGAAGCAACGTATCAGCGGCCACGGCAGTGCGTTTGGCGAAAGAATATAACCATATCGTCGCAACAAAAGAGGCTTCCGGAAACATGGCACAATGCAGTGAAATCATGCGTGATAAACCCGAGAATTTTCTATTGATATCGGGCGACGACCCCGCTACCCTACCAATGATGGCTCTAGGCGCTGTGGGCATCATTTCCGTGGTGGGCAATGCTTATCCGAAAAGAGTAGCTACATTGGCTAGATTATGCGCCGAAGGAAATTATATAGAGGCTCGTAAAATTCATGCCGCATTGCTAAAAATCACTGATCTGTGCTTTTTGGAAAGCAATCCTTGTGGCGTGAAATACATGCTGCAACAACAGGGCATCATCGCCTCCGACACCGTAAGGCTTCCGTTGGTACCGGTGAGCGCTTCTACCCAAGAAGCCATAAAGAAAGAAATGACAGTGGTGGGATAATTGATGACTCGTATAGAATGAGCTCGTGCCAGCAAGTAATCAATGCGCTCGCTGACACGAGCGTTTTGCACGTACTTATAGGTATCCTTCTTATAAATAAGGGATGGGGTCCACCAAGCGGAATCGCACTTGTTTGATTTCCTCCCCTCTTTGCAACGATAGCCTTACTTCATCGCCCGGATGCGATTGTAACTTGGACATAATCTTGGACAAAGACAAATTCCCCGCTGTCGTTCCGTTAATTTTCACCAACTCATCACCAACCTTTACACCAGCCAATTCGGCCGGTGAATTTTTTCGGATGCCAGAGACACGGTAACTTGGTTTTAATACAAATCGGTATTGAAAATGGTCATTAGAAAAGTCAATTTTCACGCCCTGATCTTGCCCGACAAGCCCTGTTGATTCCTTTTGGGGCTTTTTTACTTTTACCCGTTCCTCTATCCAAATCATTCCATCGTGCTTGATATCTATACCCGCCATATTTAATGCAAAAGGTTTGCGGAATCGTCGATTTTTTTTCAAATACATTTCTGTTGCTTCATAATCAATTAAGACATGAAAACGTTGCAAGGTTTGATTGCCAATCGAACCAATTCTGTTTTCTGCCAATTTGCTCATAAAGACAGCCGTGGAGTCAGGATAAGATACAATAGGATAATCCAGCTCAAAATCTTTCAAGGCCAATTTCCGTACTCTGTTTCTTTTGCCATAAATAGCTCCATTGAATCCACGTCCAATGTATTCTTCTACACATGGATCCTCCACACGAAAATCGGGAAGCAAAAAGGAAAACAGCATCATCGGATCGGTGTTTCCCATGTCGACCAGCATTTTTCCCTCTATCCAGCCACTCCGCATTTGCGTCTTGGCTTGCACATAGGGGCGTTCATTTTCGATGTCAATGGGTATCATTTCATACCCTTTTACTGCTTTGGCATAATCGTATCCCGGGGGATAGAGCGTGATTCTCGTGCGTTCATAGTCGATTTGGACAGCAAAACTATTGAAAAATTTCGATCCTAAAATCCCGTTGACGCTCACACCAATATTACTGGATATATCCAACTCATATGCTTGGATGACATAAATTGAGTGCAAGGAATCCACTGCTATATTGCCCACTTTCATCACATTATCTGTAGAGAGAATGCCGTCAATACCATCTTCGATACCGATTCCATAAAATCGCATTTTATTCTGGTTACGCAGATAAAGCGAGTCATGGGTTTGCGCAAAAAGAATAGTTTCTTTTACACCAGTGTCAAGTAGAAACGAAAATTCAACGCCATTGATCGTGATTGGTATCAGCACCGCATTATTGATCAATTCAAATTTGAAACTTTGGGGCTTATCTGCCGTCAACCTAAATAACCCTTGCGCCCAAGTAAATTGAGAGAAACACAAGAAAAGGAGACAGCCAACAATCTTCATGTTAAAGGGGTTTATATGCGAATATACTAAGTTTACATGACAAAATGAGGGTGATAAAAACGTCCCCTATGTGACAGAAAAAATATGAACTGTTGCGCCACTGTCAATTCTTTTTAATTTACCTCACGCATTTCCCTTTCATTCGGTTTTAATTTTATAGTTTTGCACTTTGAAAAATGAGCATGTCGAATCAGGTTCCCGAAGACGGAAGTTTGCTTCCATTGATGGAAGAATTTTACACCATTCAAGGTGAAGGATATCACACTGGCAAAGCCGCCTATTTCATCCGATTGGGCGGTTGTGATGTGGGATGCCACTGGTGTGACGTGAAAGAGAGCTGGAATGCCGACCTGCACCCGTTGACATCTGCAGATCAAATTATTGAAAATGCAAAAAAACACCCGGCCAAAACCGTTGTCATCACCGGAGGAGAGCCTCTTCTTTATAATCTTGACTATTTAACCAAGGGACTGAAAGAAGCCGGAATACAAACATTCATCGAAACATCCGGCGCTTATCCTTTATCTGGATTCTGGGATTGGATATGCTTGTCGCCAAAAAAATTCAAAGGTCCCCGACCTGATGTATTGAATGCTGCAGGGGAGCTAAAAGTAATCGTTTTCAATAAAAGTGATTTTCAGTGGGCAGAAGAGCACGCCAAATTCGTAGGCAAAAACTGTAAGCTTTACCTACAGCCGGAATGGTCAAAGGCACCCGAAATGACACCACTAATTATCGATTACGTCAAAGAGCATCCACAATGGGAAATCTCCCTCCAAACCCATAAATATCTGAACATTCCTTAATAGTATTGAGCTATTCTCTTTGTGCCTGAGATAGATTTTAATAGTATTACAACCGGAATTAATCACTGACAATTGGCCACTGATTACTGACAACTTTCCTTTATATTCCTTAACTTTGCTATCCAACATGTTTGGTTATGGTTGCCTTAAGGTTATTGTTTTTTGTTTGCTGTTTTCTTTCCTTGAACGCTTATGCACAAAAGCCATCGGCGAACAAAAAGGCCCAATCTGCATTTGTGGAAGCTAGCAAAGCCCTGCGTTTGCAAGACCATAAACGAGCGGAAAAGATGCTTTTGGAGGCAGTTGCCCACGACGCTACGTTTGCAACTGCCTGGCAACAGTTAGGCGATATCTACCGAAAAAAAGAACAGTATGAGAAAGCTGTTCCGGCATATGAGCAGGTACTTCAAACAGATCCTGCATTAACATCCCTGACCTACTTTGGTTTAGGAGAATCGTTGCTGTTTATCGGTCAATACGAAAGCGCCCGGCAACAATTGGAAAAATATAAGGCGTTGGGCACACTATCCGAAAAAAGCCGTATACAGGTGGATAAATATCTGTCCGACTGCACATTCAGTCTCCAAAATCAACAAACAGACCAACGCTATATTTTGAGAAAGCTTGGACAGGGCATCAACACCACCGACGATGAATACTTCCCGAAATTGACTGCAGATAACAAAACCATCATTTTCACCCGAAAGACCAAGAATCAGGAAAATTTCTACGAAAGCCATTGGGTAGACGATGCATGGACCGAAGCTCAGAAATTAATCGGACACATCAATTCGGACGATTTTAACGAAGGAGCGCACTGCATTTCTCCTGATGGTAAATATCTCTTTTTCACCGGGTGTAATTGGCCCAACGGTCTCGGCAGTTGCGACATCTATGTTGCCAAGCGGGAAAACGGCGTATGGGGTACACCGCACAACCTCGGCTCGCCCATAAACACGCGTGGCTGGGAATCCCAGCCAGCGATCTCGGCAGACGGAAAAACACTTTATTTTGTCAGCAATCGACAAGGGGGCATGGGTGGCTATGACATCTACAAAAGTACCTTAAAGGACGATGGTACTTGGAATATTCCACAAAATCTTGGACCCAATATCAATACGTCGTTTGATGAAAGCGCACCTTATATCCATGCAGATAACATAACCCTATATTTTGCTTCTAACGGATGGCCTGGATTCGGAAGAAAAGATATTTTTAAAAGCCAAATAGACAGTGCGGGGAATTGGAGTCTCCCTCAAAATATGGGCAATTCGATAAACAATTTCAGGGAGCAAACTGCACTGCATGTGAGCATGAATGGCAAAATCGGACATTTAGCTTCCCAGGACAGCAGCGGTCAATTGGATATCTACACTTTTGCATTGCCAGCACATACACAACCTCACGCTGTCACCTTCATAAAGGGAAAAGTATTGCACGCACAAGACCATTCGCCATTGGATGCCAAAATACGGGTAACCCGCACGCATACCAATCGGGTTGTTTTTGAAGATATGAGCGATGTTGAAGATGGCGGATTTTTGGCTACACTGCCCATTGGCGATAGCTATGCCGTGCATGTGGAAAAAGAAGGCTTTCTGTTTGAATCACAGCAATATGCCCTTGACGACCCAAAGTATGCCAACGAGGAATTTACATCTACCATTCTGCTCAAACCCATAGAAAAAGGCTCCATCAGCCAATTGAACAATATTTATTTTGCTATCAACAAATTTGACCTATTGCCACAATCCACGGCTGATTTGGAGATGTTGTTGCGCTTCCTCATGCTTAATCCTCATGTTTCCATTGAAATAGGAGGTCACACAGATAACACAGGCAACGCGCAGGCTAACCAAACGCTCTCAGAGAACAGGGCAAAATCCGTAAAGGATTTTCTGCACAAAAAAGGGATTGCACAAAATAGAATTACCATAAAAGGATACGGTCAAACAGCACCAATAGCAGACAACAATACAGAAGAAGGCCGACGGCTGAACCGAAGAACGGAGTTTAAAGTTTTATAATGACCCTAAACTAACTTAAA
>JBEBRE010000095.1:0-12632 GCA_040394995.1 Sphingobacterium wenxiniae | reverse complement strand
AACCCCTGTTTCAAGAATGAAAATCTTGCGTCCTAACCCCTAGACGAACGGGCCTCTTGGCTTACGGTGTGCAAATATAGAAAGGATTATTTATTGTGCAAAATAATTTTAAAAAAAATGTAATCCCCCAAAAATTCAGTATTTTTAAAACCATCACTATTGCTATTATTTTTACATGAAAAAATATTGTTTTATTGCATCGATCTTCTTTATACTATTGGCGTGGACACTTCCAGCTGTCGCACAACCCAGCCAACAGAAACTGCTGATGACATGGCAAACAGCAACGTTATATAACGGGAAAGACAATCTGGATCTAGTTTTAATTGTAAAGAATCAAAGTCAAGAGGCCATTAACTTTGATAAAATAGAGCTTTGGTTTAATGCCATTTTTCCCATCTTAGAAAAAAAGGAAAAAGATTACGAAGTGACCTCCGAAAACGGCGATCTGTTTCGTATCACCTTTAGGAAAGGCTTAACGTTGCAACCTCAGAATTCGCTGACGTTACAGTATACGTCAAAATACCCAATGTTTAACATATCCAACGTACCATACGGCTTCTATTTTCAAGATAAAGAAGACGCATCCAAAATATATCCGATAGATGTAAAAATTAATCCGATAAAATGGAGTCCAGATGATCAAAATATTTTCTGGGCTACATTGTATGATAAGAATACCGAGCGATTGAACCATGCGGAAAGCCGATTGATCTTGCCTACTCCTCAAACCGTTCAATCCATCCCAGGTGTATTGACACTTACAAATTCCATTTCTTATTGGATAGATCCAGCTTTTCATGGCGAGATGGCCAATTTAGCCGAATTTGCCGCCTTATTTTCCAACCTTCAATTTCATGAAAACACCGAAGAACAGCCTGTTGTGAAAATTAAAAAAGGAGAAAACATTTCCAAGGAGGGCTATACCCTTCATATCGAACCAGATGGCATCACTATTGAAGCAAGCCATAATGCCGGTGTGTTTTATGCACTACAGTCATTGCGTTCATTGCTAAAACCTGCTGATTTTCAATCTTCGTCCATTCAATTGCCTTGCTTGGCCATTCAAGATGAACCTCGTTACGCTTACAGAGGATTCATGATGGATATCGCCCGAAATTTTAAGGACAAAGCCACGATCCTTAAATACCTTGACATGATGTCAAGGTACAAGCTGAACATCTTTCATTTTCATTTTATAGACGATGAGGGATGGCGCATCGAAATTCCACCTCTACCGGAGTTAACAAAAATTGGTGCAAATCGCACACCGCGATTCAGAGAAGGACTGGGCATACAGCCAGCTTATGGCTCAGGTGGACAGTCTACCGAAAAACATTTCCTAACTCGGGAGGATTTTATCGAGATCCTAAAATATGCCAAGCAACGTCATATTACCGTCGTACCCGAAATCGAAACGCCTGGGCATGCCCGTGCATCAATTAAGGCCATGGAGGCGCGTTATCACCGTTATATGGCAGAAGGCAATAAAGCCGAAGCTGAAAAATATCTGTTGCATGATTTTGAAGATAAGTCGGTATATAGTTCCGCACAATATTGGAACGACAACGTTATGAACGTGGCCCTGCCATCTGTCTACAATTTTATTGCCGTAGTACTCGATGAGTTCAAACAGATGTATGCTGATGCAGGCTTGGAGCTGAAAAAAGTATCATTAGGAGGTGATGAAGTGCCAAACGGTTCTTGGGAGCAGTCGCCCAAAGTCAAACAACTCATGGATAGTTTGGGATTCAAGTCCGTTTATGAGGTATGGCCCTATTATATTAAGAAGGTAAACAAGATATGTCAGGAAAAAGGTTTACAGATGGCCGGATGGGAAGAAATCGGTATGGTGAATCAAGGCAAAGGTATGGATGTTAATCCGGCATTGGCATCTGCTAACATGCAACTGGACGTATGGAATAACCTCATAGGAGGTGGACAGGAAGACCTCGCCTACCGTTTAGCAAATGCCGGTTACCAAGTGGTGTATATCAGTGCCAACAACAACTACTTTGACATGGCTTGGAATACAAATTTTGAAGAACCGGGCTTAAAATGGGCAACCTATGCCGATTTGTACCAATCCTATACCTTCCTACCAGAAAACTTTTTTGCCAATATTGAACATACCGTAAATGGGTCAAAAATGGAAAAATCGGCCTTCGCCAATAAAATTAGGCTGACAGAAAGCGGAAAGTCTAACCTGATCGGTGTGAAGGGCGGACTATGGGCCGAGACCGTAAAAACAAGCGAACGCATGGATTATATGATATTTCCACGTCTTCTTGCCTTGGCTGAAAGGGCCTGGTCACCTAAAAAAGCCTATGAAGACGATGAAAAGTTTCATCTCGACGATTTTAACGGGGATTATAGTTCTTTTGTACATAAAGTAGGATTGGAAGAATTGCCTAAAATCGCAAATATCGTTCGCTTTCGCTTACCTGCTGTCGGGCTGAAGGAAATAGATGGAAAATTGCATGCCAATACCGAGTATCCGGGGTTTGCCATCCATTATACGACAGACAGCAGTACTCCTACCAAGGATAGTCCGAAATACGAACAGCCTATTTCCGTGAAATCCGGGCTACAATATACATTTGCCACTATCGCAACAGATGGACGGGCAGGTCTAACATCAGTCTTTACGAAATAAAAGGGAGCAATCTGCCTATGTCAATATCCTGATGTGAAGCATGGTAAAGACATGTATCTCCTTTCAGCACCAAGATCTGGGGGGATTCGTGCCTTATTTTCCAATATGCAGCAATATAGTTGGACACATCCCGATGTGCAATCAAGTCTAACAGATAGATAGTTGCATTTTCAGGGAGCAAACCAAAGTCAAATTCCATATTTCTTTTGGCCATACTACTCACTACGCAACGTGTGCTATGTTTGAAAACGACAAATACATGGTTTTCCGTTTTCAACTCTTGAAGTTGTGCCAACGATGTTAATGTTGTCCAAGCCATCACTATAAGCTGTTAAGTTTAGATTCTTCCATATCTGTGAACGCGGCAACTGTCGAAAAAACAGTGCTTTTGCCAACATCACTCATATTCTTAAACGTTGTTGGAAGAAACAGCCCACCACCAATATCCTTATATCCGTTAACAAAATACGTATTGCTGTCTTTGTCAACAACTTGTTTGACGAGGCCAGTTTCGGGATTGAACAAGATATCACCACTCAATCCATTATCAGGCAATTGGAACGAAAACAACTGTAATTTCTCCGCATTCACAATCTTTGTGGAGGTTTTGCCAATTTTCGTATCTGGTTTATCAAGCAGTATAGGAAGAAAAAGCAACGAGGCATCCTTTCTGAACTGACCAAGAATTTTGTCAAAAGAATCGTTAGCCTCGCTCATTAGAGGCACTACTTCTTTACCGTTCTTATAGTACTTGTGAAGCTTCTCCGTCTTGAAATTAAACAATACTATCAAGTTTTCGCCTCCGTTTGTAGTGCCTTCAAATCGTGACTTTCCTGATCTTTTGTCGATTAAAAATGTTCTTCCATCCTGGAGATATGTGGTCTTATTGCCATTAACCGTAAACAGGATAAAGTTGGTGCTGTCCCACTTGGTTTTTCCTCCCACACCCTTCAATAACGCTGTAATACCTTCTTGTACAGATTGTCCGTAGGATGGAATAAAACAAAAACCAAGAAATATAAGGGATAATATGGGTATGATTTTCCTCATGATGACTTCATGTAAAGTTGCAAAGTCTTGTTTGATTAAGAAAGACATTGCTGATTTTAAAGCTTGGACTATTTAGCCCTGCCTTTTTTCTTTGGATATGTGCTATATGCGGCACACTGTTGTTGTGATGCACAAGAAGAAAGAAATATAGATCCTATGAAAAGGAATCCAATTAAAAGAATAAAATAACGTCTCATATCGATCAAACAATATCATGAATATTTCTGGCTCAACAAAGCCATTTGAATGGCAGTGATAGCTGCTTCTTCACCTTTGTTTCCGTGTTTCCCTCCGGCACGATCCAAAGCCTGTTGGAGATTATCTGTTGTTAATACGCCAAAGATGACCGGTTTATTGTACTTGAGTGCTACATTTGCAATCCCATGGCCGACCGCATCGCAGATAAAATCAAAATGTCGGGTTTCACCTTGTATGACACATCCCAAACAGATAACGGCGTGTATTTCTTGCTTACGGAGTACAATATCTGCCCCCGAAATCAATTCATAGCTTCCTGGCACCTGTACGACTTCGACATCCTCCTCCAAAGCTCCGTGATCTGTCAATCCTGCCAAAGCTCCGTTTAACAATGCTTCCGTCACTTGGGCATTCCACTGCGACACCACAATGGCAAATTTCAGTCCCTTGGCATTACCAACTTCCATATGTGAAAAGTCAGATAAATTTTTTAAACTACTTGACATGGGTGCAAAGATACATAAAAAAGGTTGCCTTTTCACAAAGCAACCTTTTGTTCTCTTTTGCGTTATACCTTCTTATTGTTTTGCTTGCGCTCTGGCGATAGGACCCTCAATCATAGAAGCCTCTGGGCTTTCCGGATAGTCAGTTTTAATCGTTTGATAGGCCTTTTCTGCATTTTTGAAATCTTCCAAAGCCTCATAGACCAATCCCATTTTTTTCAAAAACAACGGCGTCGTATACGAATTTTTGCTTTTGTCAGCTGCTTTTTTATAGTAATCAACCGCATTCTTGTAGTCTTTGGATTCAGAATAAGCATCTCCTATCAATCCCGTAACCAAAGGATCCAAGATTTCACTGCCTGTATCCGAATACTTTTGAAGATATTTAATTGCATCTTGGTATTTTCCTTCACGTAGGTAAAGTCCTCCCAAGTAAGCATTAGCAACATTGGCCGATTTTGTATTGGAATATTCCTCTGCAATCTGCTTAAAGCCTAAAAAAGAACCGTCTCCTTCAATAGCTTTAGACTGCAATGAATCAATCAAGGCAAATTCTTCTGCTTTGTATAATAGATTGGCCGCTTCTGTAGCCCGAGGTGCTAAATATAGCCTTTGATAGCCTAAATATAATAATATCAAAACGATAATACCTCCTACAATAAAGGCGATGCTTCTCTGATTATCTTGAAAAAATGAACCTGATGCTTTTTTAGGTCCCGTTGGATTTACATTTTTGTTTGACATTTGTTCTATTAAATATGGAACGCAAAATTACACTTTTAAAATTTTATTACAAGTTTTATTGAAAATTTAGGCTTGCTATCAGTTAGTTGTCGTCGAAAACTCCTTATCCAACTGTTCGTATATCGAGTTTTGACTTTTAAATTCGGGAACAATACGCTTCATTTGCCTAACAACTTCCATATTATTGTTCGTCTTGGTCAAATCAAAAAGCAAGTTTATCTGCTTCATCACAAAATTAAAGTCATTTTCCCTTACTTTGGCAATCATGATCTTTTTGTGATGCGTCGGTACGGTATTTTCCATATCGTTGAGCAATTCTTCATATAGCTTCTCACCGGGGCGCAAACCGGTAAATTTAATATCGATATCCTTATATGGAGTCAGACCAGAAAGCTTAATCATTTTTTCCGCCAAATCGATGATTTTGACAGATTTTCCCATGTCGAACACATATATTTCGCCTCCATTGCCCATGCAACCGGCTTCGATGACGAGTCGGCAGGCTTCGGGAATAGTCATAAAATAACGGGTAATATCCGGATGCGTAACAGTCAACGGACCGCCTTTCTCAATCTGCTCTCTAAATCGAGGGATCACAGAACCATTTGATCCCAGCACGTTTCCAAACCTTGTGGTCACAAAGCTCGTTTTATTTTCATCGCTTTCCTTGGCAATGCGGTGACTCAACGATTGCACATAGATTTCAGCAATGCGTTTGGTTGCGCCCATGACATTGGTCGGGTTAACAGCTTTGTCTGTAGATACAAAAACGAACTTCGACACACCAAATTCCACAGCCAAATTAGCCAAGGTAAACGTACCCAACACATTGGTCCGTACACCTTCGATGGGATGACTCTCCATCATAGGCACATGTTTATAGGCGGCTGCATGATATACATATTGAGGTTTCAATGTTTCAAACAACACACGCATCCGTGCCTCATTTTTGACATCGGCAATAAAAGAATGATATGCCTGATCTTTAAATCGCTCTTGCAAATCCAGATGCAGATTATGCAACGGCGACTCTGCCTGGTCGCACAAAATAATCAGTTGCGGATTAAACTTTCCCAATTGCTTGGCTATTTCGCTTCCTATTGATCCTGCTGCCCCCGTAACCAATACTCGTTTGCCGGCCAATTGTTCAAGAATATTTTCATAAGGCAACTTTATCGGGATGCGCTCCAACAAATCTTCGATCTTGACTTGTTTGATTTGATTGGGTGTCAGATTTCCATTGATGATTTCACTCACGGGGGGCAACGTCAACACATTGACCTTGCGTTCCAAGCACATATCAATGATTTGGCTCTTGCTATCGGCATCAATATTATGTGAGGCAAAGATTAACTCGTCAATATTGAGTTTGTCAATCATTTTCTCCAAGTTGCTGGAGGCATATATTTTTACCCCATCAATGAGTTTTCCGATCTTGTCTTCACTGTCGTCCAAATAAGCCACAATATATTTGTTGGACTTCAGATCATGATCAAACGTTCGCTTAACTGCAATTCCTAAGTCTCCGGCACCATACACCACAACGTTCTTTCTATTGACACCAATGGACTTGGAGTATTGGAAGAATATCTTAATCAATGTCCGGTAAGTAGTTAATCCCGCGAAAGCAAATAGGCTATAGATAATGATAAGGTTAGTAGAAAGAAGCGAGGGCATTTTTAAAGCAATCAAGGCTAACTTGATTACAAACAAAATAATTAAGTTGAAAAGAACGGTAGAAAGTATCCGAATGGAGTCTACAGCACTCGTATACCGCACAATGCCAGAATATAACTTAAACAATAAAAATGAAAGCGATGTCACGCCCAAACAATACAACATCTCTATGGCAAACGAGGGCCTGGTAAAAGCGTTAATGTTAAAAGAATAAAAAATAGCATAGGAAAACAGGAAAGCAATTGCAGCAATTGCTAAGTCAAAGATGAAAATAGTCCATCTCGGAACGATACCAATTTGGTTAAAGATAGAAATCTTATGCATTCTCTTCGTACGGGTTTACAGTAAGTAAATTTATGCAAAAATAATGTATTTGTAGTATTTGCGCTATTTATTTTAAAGAATAATAGCTAAATTCACTCTCTCAACAAGCAGGATAGTGACGAAAAGAAAATGAACGACATCTCAAAAATTGCCCAAAAAGCGATACTGCAACCCCAAGAAGCTTTGGCGAGTAAGCAAAAGAGCAGACATTCCTTAAAAATAGGTGTTCCAAAGGAAATATCTTTTCAGGAGAAAAGGATCCCGCTCACACCATTATCGGTTGCCCTTTTGGTAGAATATGGACATGAAGTACTTATCGAATCGGGAGCTGGCGATGCGTCAAATTTTCTGGATAGGCATTATAGCGAACAAGGAGCAAGAATATGCTACGACAAAGAAGAAGTCTTTCAATGCAATATCGTTATTAAGATCGCTGCTCCTACATTGGAAGAAGTGGGCATGATGAAGAACAAACATGTTCTATTATCATCTCATCAACCTTCCTTGATGAACCTCAACGTATTGCAGGCCTTGATAAAGAAGCAGATTACCGCATTATCCTATGAATACCTCCAAGATGAGGGAGGGCATCTCACAGTGGTTCGGGCGATGGGCGAAATCGTAGGTGCTACTTCCGTATTGATCGCGGCAGAATATCTAAGCAATATCTTTGATGGAAAAGGACTAATGCTGGGCGGTATTACGGGCGTGCCTCCAACGGAGATGGTCATTATTGGTGCAGGCACCGTAGGCGAATACGCTGCTCGGACAGCTGTGGCCTTGGGTGCACAAGTGAAAGTCTTCGACAATTCCGTTTACCGGCTTCGGAGATTGCAAAACAACATCGGTTCTCGGGTTTTCACTTCTGTCATACAGCCATTGGTTTTAAATAAAGCTGTCAAATCCTGTGATGTGGTTATTGGCGCTATGCGTGCCAAAAACGGACGTTCGCCTTGTATTATTTCAGAGGAAACTGTATCCAACATGAAACCCCATTCGGTATTGATCGATGTCAGTATCGATCAAGGTGGTTGCTTTGAAACATCGGAAGTCACCTCGCACGATAAACCTGTATTTAGAAAATACGACGTCATCCATTACTGTGTGCCAAACATTGCATCACGCGTAGCACGAACGGCAACCTATGCCTTGACCAATATCTTTACACCTCTACTCATACAAATCGGCGAGTGTGGGGGCATGAACAATATGATATGGGGCGATAAGTGCATACGAAGTGCCGTATATCTATACCAAGGCATGCTAACCAATAAAGACGTGGCCGATAGGTTTAATCTACCTTCAAAAGATTTGGATTTGATTATTGTCGCAAATCAATAGATCATGAAAAAGTTATCGATTTTTATACTTTCGCTGCTAATGAGTTATTATCTACTTGCACAGGAAAAGGTATCCCTATACAAAGACAATATCCCCAATGCACGCATCTCGCAGGAGGAACTGGGCGAGGAAAATATTCCTGTACTTTACCGATACATGGTAGAAGGGAGCCGTAAAGCCGTGCTGGTGATCCCGGGAGGAGGCTACGTGAATGTCGCCATTCATCACGAAGGGCACGACATTGCCAAAGCCTTCAATGAACAGGGCTACAATGCTTTTGTGCTATACTATCGTCTACCGAAGGACGCTACCATGCAGGAAAGAAAAATAGGTCCCTTACAGGACGCACAACGGGCAATGCAATATATTCGCGAGCAGTATGACTATGCTAAAGTCGGTGTGATCGGCTTTTCGGCCGGAGGCCATTTGGCCGCTTCGCTATCCAATCATTTTGATGATGTTAAAATAGAAAACCCGAAACATACATCGCTACGACCCGATTTTTCAGTATTAATCTATCCGGTTATTTCCATGGACGAACAGATTACCCATAAGGGATCAAAAACAAACTTAATCGGTACTACTCCAAGTGATGCGGATGTACAATACTTTTCACTAGAGCAACAGGTGTCTAAACAAACGCCACCCACATTTTTAGTACACGCTAAAGATGATAAGGCCGTCGTATTGGATAATTCGTTGCGTTACAAAAAAGCTCTGGATAAATATGCTGTCCCCAATAGTATTTTTATCTACGAAACAGGTGGACATGGTTTTGGCCTTAACAACAAAACCGATGACAGAAAATGGTCCGAACAGCTATTTGATTGGTTAAAAACAGTTTTATAAATGAAAACGATTTTGTTATGGCTCTGCCTTGCGATATATGCAACGGGTATCAGGGCACAAGAGCAAGAATGGAAAGTATCCCTGGGCGAACAGGTACCATCTTTTGTTATCAAGGATAAAAAGGATAACATCTTAAAAATAGAGGATTTAAAAGGCAAAGTAGTTTTGATAAACTTCTTTGCCACTTGGTGTCCTCCCTGTAGGCAGGAACTGCCCCGAATGCAAAAGGAAGTTTGGGAGAAATGGGGTAAACGTGACGATTTTGCTGTCATGGTGCTTGCCCGTGAAGAGGGTTGGGACAAATTGGATCCTTTTATGAAAAATAACGAATACACCTTCCCCATTTATCCAGATTTGAAGCGAGAAGTTTTCTCCTTATTTGCCCAATCGATGATCCCTCGCAATGTTCTTATCAATAAGGATGGGAAAATCATCTATCAATCCATTGGCTACAGTGCCGATGAATTTTCAAAACTAATCGAGCTGATCCGTAAGGAACTGACAGAAGAGTAATTAAGCGAACTGGATATATTTTTTAATCGAAACGTCTACTCTGTTTCCTTTTTGGATATCCACAAGAGGGTAGAGCACGGCATGCAAAATAACGTTGCCATCAGTAATAACCAATTCTTTATAAAAGCCCCGGAACCGAATATCCTTGATCCAGAACCTTCCGTTTTGATTCTCGAAGCAATGGATGTCTTCTTGATGGATGGCGATCATCTCACCCGCAACAGCAATACCTAAAACGGTGGCCTGTTGCGCATGGAGAATATTGCTTTTGGCCAACAGTTGCGCAGTATAGGTATTTTGTGGTGTATAATATAACTTATCGGGATGACCTTGCTCGATGATTTTCGCATTTTTCATAACAATAAGCTCATCGGCCATAGCCAATACTTCGGACGGATCATGCGAAACCAAAACAACCGTCAATCCGGTATCTTCTACAATATGTCGAATATCTTGCTGTAGAGCATCTCTAAAAGCAGCATCTACCTGATTGAACGGCTCATCCATCAATAAAACCTCCGGTTCATTGATCAATGCCCGCGCAATGGCGACCCGTTGCTTTTCACCGCCACTTAAATCCGCTACGCGTTGCTGGGCCAAGTGGGCTATTTTTAGCTTGCCCAGCACCTCTTCTGTTTTGGACTGCTTGCGTGCCAGGTTCGAATTGGATAGCTGGGAAGCGATGTTGTCCCAGACTTTGGCGTATACGTTCAAATCGTCAAATCCCTGAGAAACCAACCGCATGGCGTCGTGTCCTGGAATCAATTTATCCTTTCGAGTGGGTACCAACCAACCTCGGTAACGCACCTCTCCTGTTGAAGGTTCCAGCAAGCCGTAAATCAGCTTAAGCAACGTGCTTTTTCCA
Source organism: Sphingobacterium wenxiniae (assembly GCA_040394995.1). GTDB lineage: Bacteria > Bacteroidota > Bacteroidia > Sphingobacteriales > Sphingobacteriaceae > Sphingobacterium > Sphingobacterium wenxiniae_A. The sequence continues at coordinate 1,912 of JBEBRE010000095.1, read as the reverse complement.
CTGCCCGATTCACCGATGATTGCTGTGATTTTGCCCTCTTGGATACCAAAATCAACCTCATTTACAGCAATGACCTCATGTTTCCCGTCAAACACATGTGAAACAGACTGCCCATGAATAACAGGTAGGTCCGGCTTATGGATGTCTGTCGGAATATATGAACAAGAAGAAGATTGATACGTCATTATGTTGCGAATTTAGTGAAATAAAAAGAGAAAGGCTCCAAAAATGGAGCCTTTCTCTTTTTATTTTATGATGATCTTACATCATGCCACCCATGCCACCGCCCATTGGAGGAGCACCTGCACCTGCTGCATTATCATCTGGTTCATCTGCCAACACACATTCTGTGGTCAACAACATCGATGCTACAGAAGCTGCATTTTCCAATGCTACACGTGAAACTTTCGTAGGATCAATAACACCTGCGCTGATTAAGTTTTCGTAAACATCTGTACGGGCATTGTAACCAAAATCTGCCGAACCTTCTTTCACTTTCTGCACAATGACGGCTCCTTCGATACCGGCGTTGTCACAGATTTGACGTAAAGGTTCTTCGATGGCACGCTTGATGATTTCAATACCGATCGTTTCGTCCTCGTTGGCACCTTTCAAGTCAGCCAATGCTTCGGTTGCACGAATGAAGGCTACACCACCTCCGGCTACGATACCTTCTTCAACAGCTGCACGCGTAGCATGCAATGCATCGTCAACACGGTCTTTCTTCTCTTTCATCTCTACTTCAGTAGTTGCTCCTACATAAAGAACAGCAACACCTCCAGACAATTTAGCCAAACGCTCTTGCAACTTCTCGCGATCGTAATCTGAAGTTGTCGTTTCGATTTGTGAACGGATTTGCGCTACACGAGCTTTGATGTCATCTACATTTCCTGAACCATTAATAATCGTTGTGTTGTCTTTGTCAACCACGACTTTTTCTGCCTGGCCCAAGTAGGTTAGATCAGCATTTTCTAATTTATAACCTCTCTCTTCGGAAATAACCGTACCTCCGGTCAAGATGGCGATATCTTCCAACATGGCTTTGCGACGATCGCCAAATCCAGGGGCTTTTACCGCAGCCACTTTCAGTGAACCCCGAATTTTGTTCACCACTAACGTTGCTAAAGCTTCGCCATCCAAATCTTCCGCAATAATCAACAATGGTTTTCCGGTTTGCACTTGTTTTTCCAAGATAGGCAACAATTCTTTCATGTTGCTGATCTTCTTGTCGTAGATCAAAATATAAGGGTTCTCCAATTCTGCTTCCATTTTATCAGAATTGGTCACAAAGTATGGTGATAAATAACCCCGGTCGAATTGCATACCTTCTACCGTTTTCACCTCTGTTTCCGTTCCCTTGGCTTCTTCCACAGTAATTACACCGTCATTGCCCACTTTTTCCATGGCTTCTGCAATCAATGCACCGATCACGTCGTCGTTGTTTGCAGAGATTGTTGCTACTTGTTTGATTTTGTTGTTGTCAGCACCGACTTCTTGCGATTGTGCTTTCAAGTTGGCCACAACAGTAGCTACCGCCTTGTCGATACCACGTTTTAGGTCCATAGGATTAGCACCAGCAGCAACCGATTTCAAACCCGGTGCGATGATCGCCTGTGCCAAAACGGTCGCGGTAGTTGTACCATCACCTGCCTGGTCAGCGGTTTTGGAAGCTACCTCTTTCACCATTTGTGCACCCATGTTTTCCAAAGCATCTTTTAATTCGATTTCTTTAGCCACTGTTACACCATCTTTGGTAATCATTGGAGAACCAAATTTCTTCTCGATGATGACGTTCCGACCTTTAGGTCCTAAAGTTACTTTCACCGCATTCGCCAAAGTGTCCACACCTTTTTTTAGTGCGTCACGTGCTTCTACATTATATCTTACTTGTTTTGCCATTTTAATTAGTATT
>JBEBRE010000094.1:0-12699 GCA_040394995.1 Sphingobacterium wenxiniae | reverse complement strand
TTTATTGTGCGATTAAAACCGGTATTTTAACCGCATGCCTTAATTTATTTACCGTTTCACCAAAAACAATATCCTTCACTACGGTATGCCCGTGGCTTCCCACGATCAGCAAATCAGCATGATGTTTTTCACAAAGCGTCTTGATGGCTTTGATACGGTTGTTATACCCCAACTCAAAAGCAACACGATAACCTTTTTCTTCCAAAAAATCAGCATATTTTTTCAGCCGGGCGAAATCTTCCCGAGTTTCAAAATCATCGCTTTGTCCGCCCGTATATTTTACACTGGCGCTCTCTACGATATGAACCAAGACAAAACGAACGGCTTCTTTGTCATATTGAAAGGCTTGGCTAATGACTTTCTCGTCAGATTTTGAAAAATCAAGTGCCAATATGATGGTTCTAAATGAACCTGCACGCTCAAACCGCATCTCTTCAAAAGCGGTGTGCACATCCAACCGCACAGCCCTTCGTTTCAACACCCAAGGGTACACCACGGTCATGATCAACAGCACCAATAATCCCAATGCGCCGGCTACAATTAAAAATTCTAAAAACAGATTGTCGGTATGCCGTAGCCATCCCGTAGCCTCCTCATATACCAATTGAAAATTCAAAACGGCAATGATAATCGCAATTGCCCAGCTGGCCAACTTGGTCGTGAAGCCTATGGCAAATTGCCCCATTTTTTCCTTGTCGCTCACAAAATAAATCAAGGGAATGACTGCAAATGCCAGTTGCATGCTGAGCAACACCTGCGAAAAGATAAGCATCTGCCCCACTTCTTGTTCACCGAACATCAAAATGACAATAATGGCTGGAGTAATAGCAAGAGAACGGGTCAGCAAACGGCGCAACAAAGGGCTGATACGCAATCGCAAATACCCTTCCATCACGATTTGTCCCGCAAGCGTACCGGTCACGGTAGAGCTCTGACCTGCTAAAATCAAGGCGATGGCAAAAAGCTTAGGTGCCCATTCCGATCCCAATGTCGTCCCCAGCAAACGGTAGGCATCCTGCAATTCGGCCACATCGTGCATGCCACGGGTATGGAACGCAGAAGCCGCTAAAATCAAAATTGCGGCATTAACCAAAAAAGCGAGGTTCAATGCTATTGCGCTATCAAAAAAGTTATATTTAAGGGCTTTTTTGATTGAATGTGCGTCCCTTTCAATCTTTCGTGTCTGTACTAATGCCGAATGAAGATAAAGATTATGTGGCATCACTGTTGCGCCTATGATACCGATGGCAATGTACAATGCTGCATGATTAGGAAGTGAAGGAATGAATCCATGGGCAATTTCCACCAAATCCGGTTTGGCAAAAAACATTTCGACCAGAAAACACATACCTATTAAAGATACAGACCCTACAATGAACAATTCCAGCTTACGCATACCGAGACGTTGCAAGTACAGGAGCAAAAACGTATCTACAAAGCTGATTAGAACGCCCCAGATGATATCGATTCCGAACAATAGGTTTAACCCGATGGCCATACCCAATACTTCGGCCAAATCACAGGCTGCAATGGCTAGTTCTGCTAATACATATAGGGCAAAGTTCATCCGTTTTGGATAGATCTCCCGATTGCATTGCGCCAAGTCTTTCCCTCTTACAATCCCTAACCTCGAACACAGGCTCTGAAGCAATAAGGCCATCATATTACTCATGAGCAACACCCAAAGCAACGTATAGCCAAATTGACTCCCTCCTGCCAAATCTGTTGCCCAATTCCCTGGATCCATGTAGCCCACACTGATGAGATAAGCGGGACCAAAAAAACTCAGTACGCGTCTGATTTTGGATTTACCCTTGTGTATTTCTACACTCTCGTGTACTTCATCTAATGACTTATGGTGTTGATTGCCTTGCATTCCAAAACAGAAAATAATTGGAATCTAAGGTACGCAATAAAAAACTTTTTCCCGTCATTAGTTTATACGACCTTGATCACATTTGCCAAGCCTAAACGTGATTTGGGTCGTATCGAAGGCTGATTAGTGTCCTCAGGATTTCGATATCCGATAGCAACGGCAAACAAAGTCTTGTATCCCTCTTGTTCTAAAAGGTCATCGTATATTGTTGCTTGAATACCTTCCATAGGTGTAGAATCAATACCCATACTCGCACAAGCGCCCAGAAAAAAGCCCAACGAAAGATACACTTGATGACGAAACCAAGCTTTTATAGCCGTTTCCCCCAAAGGTTTCACATGCCGATGATAGTAATTAATCGAGCCTTCCGGCAAGTTGGCCAAAAGCTCTTGTTCAAATTTGTCGACATCGTCAATAGCACTGAATACAATGATATGGCTGCATTCGTTGATTTTTTCTTCGTTATGATAAGATACACGGGCCAATTCTCTTTTTGTGGCCTCGTCTGCAATAAATGTAAACTTCCAGGGTTGGCTGTTGATCGACGAAGGACTCAACCGGAGGATTTCTTGTAATTTCAGGATATCCTCGTCGGCAATTTTTTCTTTTGGGTTATACCTTTTTGTCGTATATCTGTTTTTTGCCAGCTCTATAAAATTCATTCTTGCTAAAATTTAATTTTTTATACTATACTTTTTACAGTTGCAAAAATAAGTATAGTAACATATCTTTGCAATAACGGTCAAATTGGATAGTAACAGATGTATTTGATAGACAATAAACAATACCCATGCAGCACAAGCCTGACTATGAAGTACATAGGTGGCAAATGGAAGGCAGTCATCCTGATTCATCTTATCGAAAAAAAACGATATAACGAATTGAGAAAAGAACTTCCCATGGTTACAGAGCGGACATTGAGCCTACAACTGAAAGAGCTGGAGGCCGATGGGTTGATTTCCCGTACGGTCCATACCAACAAGCCACCTTTAAAAGTAGATTACGAGCTAACGGAATTTGGCAAAAGCCTTATTCCTGTGCTGCAATCCATTGCCCAATGGGGAAAAGAAGCGTTCAAAAAAGATGAACGGGTCCACATGGCAAAATAAATCACAGAAGATCAACGTCTCCAATTTAAAACATGAAAGAACTTGTTGAACTATCGGAAAAAACCGTCATCCTCGACAGAAATGCCTTTTTAAACAACAAAGGAAATATCGACACCAACATATATTACATTGAAAGTGGCAGTGTCCGTATCTTTGTTGTGGACAACGACGTTGAACAAATCGTTCGGTTTGGATATAAGGGAAATTTAATTGTCTCAATAGATTCTTTTTTAACCGGCAAACCGACAAACTTTTTCATACAGGCTATTAAAAAAACCATCGTTAAAGTAATCACCAAACAACACCTTGAGCTTTTCTTAAAAAGCGAAGCCAATAAATCATTATGGATCCCTGTTTTGGAAAACCTTATTTTACAACAAATGGAACGTGAAATCGACATTCTGACAAATTCCCCCAAAGAAAGGTATCTAAGAGTGCTGAAAAGAAGTCCGCAACTTTTTCAGGAGATTCCACACAGGCATATCGCCAATTATTTGAGAATGAGCGCCGAAACGTTATCACGGCTAAAAAAGTATTGATTTCAATCAAGAATTATCAACCGCCTATTGCTGACCTTTGTATAAATCATTATTTATATGCAATCTGAAAAGTTAATACAATCGCTCAAGGAAGAAGCAAGGCAAATCCTAGATCAGATCGAAGAGATAAAAAAACACGATCTGCATGCATTTACGTGGAAAGAGGATCCGATGTCTTGGAATATCTTAGAATGCCTGGAACATCTGAATCTATACGGCGACTATTATTTGCCGCTAATTGAACATAAAATAAAAAATTCCAAGAGCACGAACGATCAAACGTTCAAAAGTGGATTTTTGGGAAATTACTTTGCCCAAAGCATGTTACCCAAAGCGAAGCTAAACAAGATGAAAACGTTCAAAGACAAAAACCCGCTAAATGCCAAACTCGACAAAGATACCGTCATTGACAGGTTTATCAATCAGCAAATCCAGCTATTAGATTTATTAGAACAAGCGAGAACCGTTAGCCTAAATGAAATAAAGATCAGTACTTCTATTTCAAAACTCATTAAGCTTAAACTGGGTGATGCTTTCCAATTTTATATCAATCACATGATTAGGCACATGAAACAGATCGAAAGGATATGCACACAATTAGAGCATACATTTACAGGTGTCTGACGCGTTTGATCAGACACCTGTAAAAATCACTTGTTATCTGCGACCGAGTTTATCGCTTTCTGCATCTGTGCCATCATGGCGGTAAGGGTTTCCATCGTAGGTTCAGGACTTGGCTCGGGAAGCTCAGTGCTGATAAAGGCTTTAGCTTTCCAAATTTCAATGATATCTTCTGCTTTGACCCAGTAAGGTTCATACACACGATTGTCTGACAACAGTTTCAGCCCCTTGTCCTCTTTAAATTTAAATGCAATACGCTTATAAACCACTCCATCGTCTTTGGAAACCACAACATAAGTCTGACCTGGTTTAATATCGTGCCAGTTTTCTACATATTCGCCGATAACAACACTTCCAGAAGGCATAGGCAACATGGAATCTCCTTTTATTTCAAAAGCACGATAAGTACCCTGTTTGAACATTGGCAACGAAAACTTCGGCAACTCGGCAACATATTCCGGATCTGCATAGCCGTTCAGATACCCTGCACTCGCCTTTACCGGAACCATCTCGATATTTTCCCGGTCCTCTCCATCAACCGTCACGCTTAATATACGCAAGTTAGAAGCATTGCTCTTAGGAGTAGGTTTCCATTTATCATTGATAACATCGTTCACCAATTCGTCCATGGTGATATCGTAAAAATCAGCTATCTTTTTCAATAGCTCGTATTTGGGCTCTGCCCTATCCTCTTCATAGGCCCCTACAGACGCCCGTTTTATCTCCAACTGATCGGCAAATTGTTGTTGGGTTAATCCCCTTTTCTTTCTCAAGAACTTCAGATTCAAAGCAATATTTGACATAAAATTTTATTAAAAAAATTTTTAAAAACTAAAATAATTAGTATTATTGTGCCAATAAAATTAGTAAAAAAGAATAAACAAACCAAATATATTAGTTTAAACACTAAAAAAAACACATGGAACAGCATATTATCTATATCATTACCGACAGCAACAGAACCTATCTAGAGATCGGTTATTGCAACGATCTGAATGTTAAACTACAAGAGATCAGAGATTCGTCCAGCATTCTATTCAGCAACAACATCAAATTAAACAGTATCGTGTATACAGAATGTTTTGATTCTTATGAAAAAGCAGCAAGCCGAAAAACGCAATTACGGCAATTTACGCGCATGCAACGGGAGAAATTAATACGGCTGAAAAATCCCAATTGGTTAAACTTATATCCCGTTTACCCACGTATAGCCCATAAAAAAGCCGTTGTTTACGCATAGTGCGCAAACAACGGCCTTAACAACCTTACCCTTAAACACTCATCCTTCTCACTATCCATAAGTTGGACTACCAACCCGGCGTAAAGTTTAATCCAAATGTTCCAAATTTTGTCCGTGACCGCACAAAAGGAACAGCATAATAAGGTTCTAAAATCATCGCACCAAATAAATTGACACGCAGGGAGATACCGGCACTAAACACAGGCACACGATAATTCTTATCATACCCCAAGACAGGTGCGCCATTTTCATCAACAATGAGATTTCCATCTCTATCCACTTCCTGTACTACCGGTTTTTTATCCAAACTGCCCACAATCTTGTTGCCCTTATTCCATGCTAAACCGGCATCAAAGAATAGATTTAAGTCAGAAAACAAGAAATCCGATTTTACGGCAGCCAACTTTTCGGGTCCCGTAAAGGGCAAACGAAGCTCCACATTTCCGATCGCTGTACGCGCACCCATTAAATCGTTGATACTTAAATTTCCAATATTCTCGCTGGAAGAACTTTCATAACCACGAATCAAGTACGGATATCCGATATATAATGGATAGAGTTTATTATCGTCTTTTCCGACACGCATATACGAATAAGTGCGTAAGGCCAACGTGACGGGTTTAAACCGGAAATACCGCCTCAAGTCCACGTTATAGGCCGTAAAATTATAATCACCCAAATATTGTTCTGCCCCAAGTCGGTACCGGAATCCTTCCAACGGCGCCGTCAGTCCAAAAATGGATTTATCCCCCACAAAACCGGCGTTCAGCTGTTGAATAAAGAACGAATTGAAGTTGGATCCTAGCATCTGCCCGGCCTCTTCGTTGGAAATCCGGTCCCTCGTGACATAGTAGGTATAATAACCTTGCGACCATCGGTCTACCCTATAGCTATACCGTGCCAATGCTCCACCCACTTCAAATCGGTGATGGCGGTTGAACGGATAAGCTACGAAAGCCTCTGCCTGCTGCTGGAAGGTACGAATAAGATAAGTGTCCAAAACGGGCTCCTCCATGCTGTTGTCCGTCAGTGATCTTGTCGTATACCAACTAAAAGAGGACATGTACGGGATATGCGATACTGCCCCTCCCCAATTCCAGCGGCTCTTTTGGTTAATATAGGCCACCTGCCCCCCAAAATCGTAAATCTCTCCATTGATATTTAAGGTTGAATATATCTGATTATACCCTAAGATATCTGAAAATATGCCGAATATCCCCCCTGCCATGCCCGCACCATACCGCGAACCAACCGTCATTCCTACACCTGAATTGGCTAAATAATCCAACTTAAATTTGGAACGATAAGGCACCGGATTGATCTGGCCTTCGGCAATTCTGCTATAAAGGTTGAAATTCTGCAGGTTGGTATTCACCACATTAACCCCTCGGCTGACATGGGGAGGCAACATGGCTGCCGTAAAATCAGCAACACTGGCATCCACCACTTCCGCCTCAAACTCATTGGCGTTCGCTTTATAAATATTGTATTGATTGCCCTTAAAGAAGGAATATACGATATCGTCATTGCTCGATATGCTCATTGCGGGGGAATATTCCGTGATCCCGCTAATACCTGTAAAGAAATCCGTCATCCGCTCTACCGCATAAGTGTCTAACGAATACCTAAACATGTTCCGATAGCCATCGCCATTCGACAAAAAATAAACAGATCGGCCATCTCCGGAAAAGTGCGGATTGAGGTTGTTCGCGCCTGGAAAAATATCGATCGTAGAAATTTTGCGGCTATCTACATCAATCATGGCTAACCCCATCGGGATATCTACTGACCTCGCCCCACTTTCATAGGAAACCCGGTCCGTACTGAAAACGATACTTTTACCATCGGGCGAAAAGCTTGGTTGAAAATCCGAATATTTATCATTGGTCAATTGGGTAAGCTCTTTCGTCTTCAGATTGTAGACATAGATATCGCTTTGGCCTTCTTTTAAGCCCGAAAAAGCCACACGATCGCCATCAGGAGCAAATGTAATATTGGTAAACTCCACAATATCACCCATGGCTTCTACGGACAGTGTCCTACCGTTCTGCACATCGATGGTCATCAGCTTGTTTTTGCCTTCACTGAACACACTAAAGGCAAATCGCCTGCTATCCGGAGAGAAGTCGCCCGCAGATTCAAGGTAACTAAACTCATCAATATCCTTATTGGTCATCCGGCTCCCCAATTTTCGAATCACTTCCCCCGTCTGCGCATTTGCCAAGAACAGATCAATCCCGAACAGATCCTTTTCCGACATGAAGGCCACTAGCCGTCCATCTGGCGAGATCGTCGGCGAGACGTTCATTCGGCCACCGTTTTTAGCAGTGATAAGCGCCTGTCCAATCGGACGAGAGGTGGTATCCTTATTCAAATTCTTAAAGGTCGACTCCATGCTGTTGCGCCATAGCGTAGACATGGTCTGCGCATCGTAACCAAAAACACGACGCATGGCAAATTCATAGCCATATTTCGCCGTTTCCATAAATAGAGGCATGATGACCGTATCGCCATAGGTTGCACCGATAAATGCCCAAAACGCCTGTCCATACCGATATGGGAAATAATTGTAGGATTGCTCAGTCAATTGCCTGAGCGATGGGATATCCTGACGGGCATAGGCATCACGCATCCACATTGATGTAAACGCATCTTTTTTCCCAATAGAAAAATACTCAGCCATTCCTTCGACCATCCACAATGGAATGTTAGCCACACTCTCCAAACGTGTCGTATCTTTACCTTCCATAAGGATCCGGTATTGAAAAGCATGCACCAACTCATGGCCCAAGACATGCCTTGTCTGCTGGTTAATTTGCATAACGGGCATCACCACACGTTGCTTGAATGCTTCTGTAACACCGCCCGTTCCGACAGAAATTTCACCGGATATGGTAGAGGTCTGCTGAAACTCTGGATGATTGTTGTAAACGATCAAAGGATTTTTTCGGAGAAAGGTATCCTGAAAAACCTGTTGGTGCATTTCGTACCAAACTTCCGCCTCTTTGGCCAACCAATTGACCATGCTGTCGTTTTTCAAATAAGAGTACATTTCAAAATGCGGCGTTTCGCGCACCTCAAACTTGAGCTTCTTATACCGCATCTTGTTTTGGCCGAAATACTGCCCTAAAACGACATTTGGCAACAAAAACAGGAATAGGGCCACGGTTATGATCCATCCCAATTTGACGGGGAACGGTGATTTGCACGTGTTCATAATTACAAATTAGTTTAACTTAAATATAAGCACTTTTTTCTTTTATTACAAACGATCATTTAACCTTGCTTCCGGCAATGGAGGCAAGACAATGTCCGGCTGAATAGCCTCATTCCCCTCTATGTCCGTACTATCTGCAGGTGCCTCTATACGGATTCTCGGACTTGGACAGTTATACTTCTTTTTTATTTCCACTTTCGGCTCGGGGAACTTCCCTTTTGTTATCCCAAGATCCGGGTGTTTGTACAATTCTTCCATAAATAGTCCATAAATAGGCAATGCGGTTTTCGATCCTTCTCCCGTTTGCGAATTTTTAAAATGGATACTTTGCTCGTCACATCCTACCCATACGCCAGCGACCAAATCTTTTGTCATGCCCATATACCAACCGTCCACATAATCAGAAGATGTTCCTGTCTTACCTCCGATTTGATTCTCTTTATCGAACAGATTCCATTCCCACAAGGCTTGGGAAGTACCTCCCGGTTCTTCCATAGTGCCACGCAACATATAGGTCATGAGCCAGGCATTTTCCGGATCGACTACCTGTTTCTGTTCCGATTCAAAATGGGCTATTCGCTTGCCATCACTGTCGTATATACTGGATACCAACACAGGTTGCACAGATTTGCCGCTATTCATAAACGTGGCATATGCCTTTACCATCTCAAAAACAGACACGTCATTAGAACCTAAACCAACCGACGGAACCGATTCCAAATGGCTATCTATTCCTACGCGATGCGCCGTTTCCACAATTTTGTCCCAACCAATATCACGCGTGATCTGTGCGGTCACTGTATTTAAAGAACGAGCCATTGCCCATCGAAGCGACATATTGCGATAAGAAAAAGTCCAATCCGCATTTTTAGGCTCCCAAACTTCATTTTCGCCTTTGTCATTGACAAACTCTATTTTAACCGGTTTATCCTCATACGTATCACAGGGTGTCATGCCACTCTCCAAGGCCGCTAAGTAAACAAAAGGCTTAAACGTAGAGCCTGCCTGTCGTTTGGCCTGATTCACGTGATCAAACTTGTAGTATTGATGATTGATGCCTCCTATCCAAACCTTTATCTCACCACTATACGGATCCAAGGCCATCATACCGGTATTGAGCATGGCAATATAATGCTTCAGTGAATCCATGGTCGACATGTCGACCTCTTCTTCGCCATCCCAGGTAAATATCTTCATCTTTTTGGGTTGTCTCAAAACATGAAAAACAGAGTCTTCATTTTGATATTTTTCCATCAGGGAGGTATAGATGGGCAACTTTTTAGCTCTGTCCTCCAGAAAATTCGGAATCACCTCGCCACTTTTATCGCGCCAAGGCAATTCGTTTCGCCAAGCGTTGTCCAACCTGCGCTGCAGTTCTTTCATCTGCTTGGCAACCACCTCTTCGGCCAACTGCTGCATACGGGAGTCGATAGTGGTATATATTTTTAGTCCTGCTGTATAGATGTCGATATCGTTTTCTTCACTCCATTTTTCCAACCATTTTTCGACCGCCGAACGGAGATATGAATCGTTGGTACTGCGTTTTTCCTGGTTATTAAGGTTTAGGTCCAAGGGATACTGGGAAAAGTCCGAAAATTCCTCCTGAGTCAAATACCCTTCCTTATGCATCTGTCCCAAGACGACATTTCTTCTTTCCAACGATTTTTCAGGATTACGTATAGGATTGTAAAGCGTAGTACCTTTCAGCATGCCAACCAAAACAGCCGCTTCGGGTACGGTCAAATCCTTGGGTTGTTTATCAAAATATCGGATGGAGGCTGACTTAATCCCATATGCATTATTGCTGAACGAAACCGTGTTCAAATACATGGTAATAATATCTTCTTTGGTATACCGGCTCTCTAACTTATAGGCTGTCATCCATTCCTTAAATTTGGTAATTGCTATTTTAATACCCGGAATGCGGCCCAAGAGCCCTTGTGATTGCGCATAGCGCGTGCGGTATAAATTTTTCGCCAACTGTTGCGAGATCGTGCTCCCTCCTCTTTTATCTCCCTTCAATGTCGAGACAATACCTGAAAAAAGGCCAATGATATCCACGCCGTTATGCTTATAGAATCGAGCATCTTCCGTGGCTATAAGAGCTTTAAGGACATGTGGCGAAATGCTATCATAGGATATCGGGTCTCGATCTTGTTCAAAATACCGGCCAATGAGTACGGAATCTGCTGTGTACAACTCAGAGGATATATTTAAGGCAGGCATGACAATATCCTTTTTTGTCGGCGAATAACCAAATAGCCAGAGGAAATTCAACTGCACCACACAAACGAAAAGAACCAAGCTATAAATAGCAATAAGAAGATAACGGAGGAATGTATTCTTAACCCTTCTAAACATATGGTAAAGATGGAAATTGTTTTCCTAAAATCTGACACAGAACAATAAAAAACAATTCTTGGATTTTAAAATTAACCAAATTTAACATTTCTAATCTTCGTCGTAAAATATAGGCAGCTAATAAGTTGCTCCACAAAAATTATACCTTAATAGAAGCTCATCAAAAGGGGTGTTTATTTTTCGGAGATATTTAAGTATTTTTACGTTCGATAAGTCACGTAACCATGCTAAAGCAAACATTACAACAAAAACTATTACAGAAATTATCACCGCAACAAATACAATTCATCAAATTGTTGCAAGTGCCGACAGTTTCCTTAGACGCACGTATCAAGGAAGAACTGGAGGAAAACCCTGCATTAGAAGATGGTAGCCTAGCCAATATGAACGAGCCTTTGGAAGAATACCCTGACCGTGATCCGGACGACAACTATGATGAAGGCAGTTCGGACTTTGAAGAGGAATTCAGTGTAGATGAATACATACAGGAAGATGACTACAAAGACTATTCAAACGGTTATTCCAATGACGACGACGAGGACCGGAAAGAGATACCCATTGCCATCCAGGATTCTTTTTTCGAAATGTTGCAGCATCAGTTGGATCTGTTGGCTTTATCCGACAAGGACTATATCATAGGCCAGCAGATTATCGGAAGCTTAGATGACGATGGTTATTTGCGCCGTCCCATACTTTCATTGATTGATGACATGGCTTTTTCGCAGAATATCATGGTAAATGTGCCGGAAGTGGAATCTATGCTCAGGGTGATCCAAAACTTTGAACCGGCAGGCATTGGCGCGCGTGATCTACAAGAATGCCTGCTCATCCAGTTACGCAAAAAAGACCAAAGCAATACTGCCATTCAGCAAGCGATAAAGGTGGTCGAAAACCACTTGGACGAATTCACAAAAAAACATTACGACAAGATTGAAAAACAGTTGGGGGTCAATGCCGATGAACTAAAGGACATCATCAACGAGATCCTAAAACTCAATCCCAAACCCGGCGATTCAGGAGCCGTCGCCGGCAAGCAATTACACATTATTCCAGATTTCCACATCACGAACAACGATGGCACGCTCCATTTGACCTTAAACGGGCGTAATGCACCTGAACTACGCGTATCCCGTTCCTATCAGGAAATGTTCGAGCATTATGAAAAGGCCGAAAAGAATGACAAAAAAATGAAAGAAGCTGTGCAGTTTGTCAAACAAAAACTAGATTCGGCTAAATGGTTTATCGATGCTATCAAACAACGGCAACAGACTTTATTGAAAACGATGAATGCCATTATGGAATACCAATATGAGTATTTTTTGACGGGAGATGAACGGTTGCTGAAACCCATGATCTTGAAAGATATTGCCGACCGCATTGAAATGGATATTTCAACGGTATCCCGGGTAGCCAATTCAAAATATGTGCAAACAGAATTTGGTACTTTTCTCCTGAAATCTTTCTTTTCCGAAGCGATTCAGACCGATTCGGGAGAAGAGGTATCCAATAAGGAAGTGAAAAAGATTTTGGAAGAATGCATCGCCAACGAAGACAAAAAGAAGCCATTGGCCGACGAAAAACTCACCGATATACTTAAGGAAAAGGGGTATTCCATTGCTAGAAGAACCGTTGCAAAATATCGGGAAGCGATGAACATCCCCGTAGCAAGATTGAGAAAAGAACTGTGAGATCTCTTAATGCTGAGCATTAACATTAGATGGTATCCGAACATAGTG
>JBEBRE010000093.1:0-12700 GCA_040394995.1 Sphingobacterium wenxiniae | reverse complement strand
GGCTGAACCGAAGAACGGAGTTTAAAGTTTTATAATGACCCTAAACTAACTTAAAGTAACGCGAGTTCGGGATAACAACTCATGTCACCGCTATCATCGCCTTTGGCGAGACACTGCGCGGCTTTTTTTGAAAATGCAAATCTTTCTATCATCATTTCAGTCCTACGGACTTAGAAATAACCACGCCGTGCCTCGCCACAGGCGATGGTAGTGGTTTGATGATTATAGTTTAAGGGGAGGCGGTTACACCATAAGCCCCATCGGGGTGACATATCTCGTCAAACGAATGCTTATCCCGAGTTAACGTTAAAGTACAATTCTCTTTTACACAGTAGGAAATGTCTCACAGATTTTCACAGAAAACTATCTCCGGCTATCCTGTAATCTGTAAGGGAAAAAGGACTAAGACGTTGAACCGCTTCCAAGATGCATATCACAGATAGCACATACCCGCACAGAAAACATATCTGTAGTTATTCGTGTAATCTGTAAGAAAAAAACATCCCCTTACAATTTTACTATCTGTCCTGTTTTAACGGATTCGTCGGCAGCCAGGGCAATCTTTAAACTATATAGCGCATCTTGCATGGATTTGGACAAGTCCAAATTCTCAACAATGGCTTTCATAAAAAAAGCTTGTTCCCGGTTGCATAGTTCTTGGTGGTCGGGTTCATCTGCTAAATTTATCCATTCGTCCGGCTTGACAAACGTATTCTCCTCATCAATATCGGCATAATGTACCCGAATCGATTCTGTTTGGGTATGGGAAGCGACCGTATCAGAGTTGCCGGCACTACTGGCATTTTGGGCAACAATAGAAACCGATCCCTTAGGCCCGATGACATCCTTGATAAAAAAAGCTGTTTCCGAAACCATAGGCCCCCAACCAGCTTCATACCATCCAACTGAACCATCATCAAAACGAATCTGCAATTGGCCGTAGTTGTAGTTATCTGCGGGGATATCTTCGGTTAGTCTTGCCCCAATAGCGGTCACCTGCACCGGTTTGGCCGAGGTCATCTGGCACATGACATCGATGTAATGCACCCCGCAATCCACAATTGGACTCAAACTTTTCATGAGATTACGATGCACGTCCCACATGTATCCGTGGCTCTGCTGATTCAAATTCATGCGAAACACCAACGGCGTGCCCATGGTTTGCCCAAGGGAAATGAATTTTACCCAAGAAGGATGATGGCGCAGGATATAACCGACAACCAATTTTTTGTTGGCTTTATTGGCGGCATCAATCACTCGCTGTGCACCAAGCACGGTAGCTGCCAACGGTTTCTCGATGAACACATGCGCCCCTGCTTCAAATGATTTAACCGCATATTCCTCATGCGTGTCCGGATAAGTAGCGATGCACACGGCATCAGGCTTCGTCTCCGACAAAGCATTTTCAAAATCATCAAACGTAGCATAGTTGGCCTGCAATTGTGCATTGAGCGTGTGTCTGCTATCTCCTCGTGATACCAATCCCACGATTTCAAATTCTTCAAAATGGTGATAAGCAGTGGCATGAGATGCACCCATATTGCCACAGCCCACAACCAGTATTTTTATTTTTTTCAAGACCAAAAAATTGTTAATGGTTAATTCCTAATTGTTAATGGTTAATTCGTAATTCGTAATTTCTAATTCCTAATTGGGGATTAACAATGATGTTGTTTTTTTTAATTCTTGAATTTAGACAAACGTATAATGTCCCGGACGAGCGATAGGCAGTCCGTCGATCGACATATCCCAATGGTAATCCTCTACTGGAGGGCCGAGAAGTTCTTTAGAATGAATAATCTCATCGTAAGAAATTGTTCGCCCGGAATAAGCCGACACACGTCCCCAAATAGCCAATAGGGTCGACTTCGCCATAAAATCATCTATAAGCATCTTTTTCTCCCGAATAGCCTTAAACAGCTCATCATGCTGCGTTTGGTACATATTATTCAGTCGTTCGGTATTTCTCCATGGTTGTTCCCCAAAAATCTCATAGCTTGAGTTAAGGGCCACATCGGCATATCCCTTCGTCCCCATGACTTCAACCGTGTTGCGCGGTGTGGTGCCATTTTGTTGTCGGCCAAAATGAAATGCCCTAAATCCTTCTTGGTAAACGTATTCTACCGCAAAATGGTCGAACACATTGCCCAAGGCATTCCAAGGTCGGCTTTGTCTCCCTCCCGTCGCTGTCACCGATGTGGGCAGGACATTATCTAAAATCCATGACATAAAATCGATACTGTGTATGGTTTGCTCCACAATCATATCGCCACTGTATCGCTGGTAGTAGAACCAGTTACGCAGTTGGTAAGCCAAATCGTTCCATTCCGGGACACGATCCCTATAGGTTAGTTCACCTCCATGCCTGAAGGTCGAAATAGCCTTGATATCACCCACCGCGCCATTGCGAATACGGGAAACAACTTCGCGATTGGGAAACGAGTAGCGGAAACAAAAACCACTCACCACACATAATTTTTTCTGCTTGGCCAGTTGAAGGGCCTCTTCTACCTGATGCACACCAGGCACATCTACCGCAACGGGTTTTTCACAAAAAACATGCTTTCCTTCTTTCACCGCCAAAGCAAAATGGGCAGGCCTAAAATTGGGTGGCGTACACAAAAGCACCACATCGACTTTTTTTGATTTGATGAGCTTTTCATACGCGTCGAAACCCAAAAAACAGTTTTTTTCGGATACTTCCACTCTTTTTCCGTATTTCTCTTTTAAGGCCGACAATGTATTTTGCAGGTTGTCTTCAAACACATCGGCAAGAGCTGTAACAACCACATCCGGATCGGCATCCAATGCTTGGAAGACCGCGCCTGTTCCTCGTCCGCCACAACCGATCAATCCCACTTTTATGGTTTTGTTTTTTGAAACCAAATTTTCTGCAAAAAGATTGTTACTTACTGCGGTCGCTCCTAGCAAAAGCCCACCATTCCTCAAAAAATCCCTTCGATTTGTCATTTTTTTCGTTTAAGTTCCGTTATTTGATGCAAGTTTATGCAAGAATAGCAAATAATCACTTGAAAATCGGAATTAATTCCATATTTTCATCCCAATTTAATAAAACCTGAACATTATGCAAAACGGAATAGAAACAGCCTCGCCACTCATCAGCAATCATGCAGCCGTATTCGGTTTACTTATGAGTGTATTGGGTGTGGTGTTTTATACGTCAAGTTTAACAAATAAATATGTAAAGGGATTCTATTCTGTCATTCCTCCTCTCCTGCTCTGTTACTTTATTCCGGGCATTTTAAATTCGACCAATATCATTGATGGCGAAAATTCACCGCTAGTCGGTGTCGGAAGCCGTTTTTTTCTGCCGGCTTGCGTGATTCTTTTCACGTTGAATCTTGACCTAAAGGAAATGTGGAACCTGCGCAAAAGAGCAGGACTTATGTTTATAACGGGTACAGTAGGCATTATACTTGGCGGTCCTCTGGCCGTATGGCTGACTTCTCTGGTTGCACCACAGATTGTCGGCGGAGCCGGTCCAGATGAAGTTTGGCGCGGATTGGGTGCCTTAGCAGGCTCTTGGATCGGAGGAAGTGCCAACCAAGTAGCATTGCGGGAAATCTTGCAACCTTCTCCCAAACTGTTTTCTTCTATTATTGCAGTGGATGTCTTTGTCGCCTACATTTGGATGGCTTTACTGTTATACGGCGCAAGCAAAGTCAAAAAGATGAATTCTTTTTTTAAGGCTGATGCATCGGATGTGGACAGCTTGATGAAACGAATGGACGAGAAAACCAAAACGCACAGCCGCATTCCCGAGACCAAAGACATCATCATGATGCTGGCCTTTGCCATGGGCGGAACGGGCCTGGCCACGCTATTGGCAGAACCCATCGCCCAATACATGAGCATTCATTTTCCTGAGCTGGCAAAATTTTCCTTGACAAACACATTCTTTTGGCTGGTCTTATTTGCGACGATTATCGGCATAGCACTTTCCTTCACGCCGGCTCGAAAATTGGAAAATGCAGGGGCATCTAAAATGGGAACAACTTTGCTCTACATGCTCATCGTAACCATTGGTATGCAAATGGATATACTGGCCATTTTGGAAAACCCGGGTCTTTTCGTGGTCGGTTTTATGTGGATTGGTTTCCACGCACTGCTGTTGCTATTGGTCGGCAAGCTTATAAAAGCACCATTTTTCTATTATGCAGTGGGGAGCATGGCCAATGTAGGCGGTGTAGCATCGGCCACCGTCACGTCAGCGGCCTTTCATCCTTCCTTAATTTCAGTAGGCGTTATCTTATCGGTGTTTAGCTATGCAATAGGAACATACGCGGGGTGGCTAACCGCCATATTGATGCAAATGGTGTCACCTATTTAGCGTACGAGAGTATTTATAATCCACCATTTCGTAAAAGAACATGTCGCTGCTTCACTATCCATCATGCCCCTAAAACAATCGTAATTGGCTGTTTTTCAAAGGTCTTTCAAAAATATCCGTTCTAAGTTCGGGAGAAGACCTGTTGCCCATAAATTTTTTGACAGCCATTTTAAACAATTGCCTGATGCCCTCTGCAGCATGTCCTTCTCCCTTAATCCGTCGACCCCATTGTGAGTCGTTTAACTTGCCACCATGGCATGCTTCAATCCCATGGATGATTTTTTCAGCCCTATCCGGATAGTTTTTATACACCCAGTCCTTAAAAATACCAGCTATGGCTCCGTTCAATCGAACAATAGTATATCCTGCTGATAGTGCTCCGGCATCCGCTGCCTGTTGGATAAGTTTAGGCATCTCGTCACTATTTATGCCGGGGACAATCGGCGCTACCATTAAATGAACCGGTATATTGTTCTCACTCAGCTTTTCAATCAGCTTCATCCGGGCAAAAGCCGTAGCGGTTCGGGGTTCCATCTTTCTTCTCACCTCCTCGCGCAAACTGTTAATTGTAACAGCAACTTGTACCAATTGCAACTTTGCCAACTCGCTCAAGATATCTAAGTCCCTTAACATCAATACGTTTTTACTGATTAACGAAACCGGATGTTTATATTGCAATAACGTCTCTAGCAATCCCCGAGTGATACATAACTTGCGTTCTATAGGTTGATAGCAGTCCGTATTGCCTGACATGAAAATCACCTGAGGTGTGTAGGATTTCTTGTTGAATTCCATTTCCAACAACTCTACTGCATTGTATTTTACCAAAATCTTCCGTTCAAAATCCAGCCCTGCACTAAATCCCCAATACTCGTGGGCATTGCGCGCATAGCAATAGATACAACCATGTTCACAACCTTGATAGGGATTCAAGGAAGTATAAAAACCGATATCCGGGCTATCCACTTTAGAAAGAATAGATTTGGGATAGGTGGCGATGAACTGTGTCTTGGAAGACGCTAAAAAAGGCTCGTCAAGCCCTTCTATATGCTCTTGAACATAGCTTTTGGAAAAAAATTTATTGTTGGGGTTTACTTGAGCACCCCGCCCCTTAAAATATTCGTTGGAAGAATTATCTGTGTTCATATTCAAAAATACTAAAATATTTAGTATTTTTGAATAAAATATTAATTCCCTTTACGATGTTGAAACATCCACTCGTAAATATCGTCCTGATGAAACAGACGTTCCACGCTTCCATGCGTACCGCCTTTAATAATGGTTAATATGGCATTGGATTCGGGATCCACTTTCTTGATAGCTTGATATATTTTCTTGGATTCAGAAACAGGAACAGCCCTATCTGCACTTCCATGCTGTATCCACAACGGAACCTTTGCAAGATTTTGTGCATATTTCAATGTTCCTCCTCCACATATTGCCACGGCGGCTGCTACCGCTTCAGGATACTTGCCCACAAAATCCATCGTACCATAACCGCCCATACTCATGCCACACACATAGACGCGCTTTTCATCTATGTTGTAATTGGCCAGCACAAAATCCAGCATCTCCTTGATTTTGTCCGGTTCCCAGCCGTTAGAAGTCTGTGGAGCAACGATAATAGAAGAAGGAATCTCATGACCCCGGTTTTTCGCATATAAAACGCCGTAGCGTTTTACGCGACTAAGGTCTTTTCCAGATAGGCTTCTTCCATGTAAAAAAATCAATAAGGGATTTTTGACCTCCTTGTTATAGTTCTCCGTGTCAATCAAAAAAGGATAGGACGTCTTCCCTTCAACAGCTTGCTGTTGACCCATCGCGACATTTGAAAACAGAAAGAGGGTGATAAAGGTATATCCCAATATCCAGCGCATCAACGAATTTGTTTAAATTAATATGCTCGCAAAATACTAAAATATACCTTTTATCACAAATACAGTGGTTGTACTTCCTCTCAAAAACACCCGTATGCTTCTAAGCATTTCCTCTGATGATCCGTAATAGGATAACGATAATGGCGATAACTAGCAAGATGTGAATAATATTTCCTGTAGCAAATCCTCCGAAAAAGCTAATAGCCCATATGATGACGAGGACAACGGCGATTAAATAAAGAATATTTCCCATAACTTTTAAAAGTAATTGTTTACATCATTATGAACACATGAAACAAGGCAATAGTTTTAAATTTATTGAAAATCTTTATTCATCAGATTGAGATATTGCCCATCAATAATTGAGGGATAACCCGATACCAAATCCCATATCACTGTCGTAATGCGTGCGGATTCCCATGTTTTTGTGAAAGATATAACGCAAGTCAGCCATATATTCTTTATCGGTATTTACCATAAACCCTGCCCGCAACCGTTTGGAAACCGGAATGTCTTCACGCATTAGCGACAAGCGCACCACGCCATCGTGGTAAACTTCGGCCTGGACATCCACCAGCATCGGAAGTGTGTACATAACCCCCAAACTGAAGGCACTCCTGCTATCCTTCCTGTTCACTTGGCCAAAAACATTTTTCTCTTGTCTATGCAAGCCCATATCCCTGTAACGCCAATCAAAGCCTATAAATGGCATGAGCCATTGCATCTTGCCGATATAGCGTCCGAAGTGGGTCTCCACTTCGTAGCCGTGCATATCGTTGTATCCCAACCGCCACTCCGTACCCAAGCTCCAACGTGTATTTTGCACCATGGCCGAGCCGTCGTTTCCATTGCTGGCAAAATCATTTTCTGCCATCAAATGCCACATATTGCTTTCTTGCTGAAGCACTTTATAAGCCTTATGTTTATCGGGCAACAGCGGATTCTTATAATCATCTACCGTAAAAACGCGATTCATTCCTGCCATCATATGATATAAAATATGGCAATGGAAAAACCAGTCTCCTTCGCGGTTGGCTTCAAATTCAATGGTATCGGTTTCCATCGGCATCACGTCCAGCACATTTTTTAGTGGGGCATAATCATCTTGCCCATTTATGACGCGAAAGTCGAAACCGTGCAAATGCATCGGGTGGCGCATCATGGAATTGTTGTATAAGGTAATGCGAAGCACTTCACCTTTCTTGACAGGAATTTTATCGGTTTCAGACAATACTTTATTATCCATGCTCCATATGTATCGGTTCATGTTTCCCGTCAGTTCAAAATGCAGTTCTTTAACCGGCGCATCCGGTGACAGATTCGTTTTGCGGGGTGATTTGAGCATGGCATAATTTAAGGTAACGATTCCCATGGCGTTACCGTGTTCCATATGGTCTTGTCCAGCATGATGCTCCATCTGTTGCTGTGCTCCGTGATGATGGCTTATACCGACCGGAGTAGTATCTTTATCGGCCATATGTTGTTGCGCATCCGATACAGTGTGCGCCACTGTCATCGTTTCGGGATACATCACGGCATTCATATCCATCTGCTGCAAACCCATATCCATCCCCATGTCATCCATATCGCCGTTCATTTTCATCATGTCGTTCATCATCTTCATCCCTTCAAAATACTTCAAGCGTGGCAATGGCGACACGGATTGACGGATTCCTTCGCCGATAAACAAAGAAGCTCCACCTGAACGATCTTCTGAAGTAGCCCGGAGTTCATAAGCGGTATCCTCATTTGGAATATCCACCACAATATCGTAGGTTTCGGATACGGCAACAATCAGCCGATCCACTTGTACCGGCTCGACATCGTTACCGTCATTGGCAACGACCGTTATCTTGCCACCGGCATATGTCAGCCAAAAATAGGATGAAGCACCACCATTGGCAATGCGCAATCGCACTTTGTCTCCTGCCTTAAATTTAGTCATTTGGCTTTCCACGTTGCCATTCATCAAAAACCGCTCATAATAGACATCGCTTACATCCATGGCCTCCATACGCTTCCATTCGTTGGTAAGTTTGGTTTTGAAATGCCCTTCCCTGATAGCTTCAGCGTAGCTCTGCACGGTATTTTTCCGAATGCCAAACCAATCGCTCCCGCTTGCCAGCATGCGTTGCACCTGATGCGGGTTAAGATTGGTCCATTCGCTCAGCAGTACGGAAACAGTAGGCAGGTCATCTATTCCTTTGCGAAACGTGGGGTCATTTTCCTTTTTATGAAAGATCAACGAACCATACATTCCGATCTGTTCCTGAAATCCAGAGTGGCTGTGGTACCAATACGTGCCATGCTGCACAACGGGAAAGCGGTACGTGTGTACTGTTCCTGGCTGTATGGGCATTTGGGTAAGAAAAGGAACACCATCTTCGCGGTTAGGTAATTGTACGCCATGCCAATGCAGTGAAGTGCTTTCTTTTAGCTGGTTGTGCACCACAATCTCTGCAGTATCACCTTCAATGAAAGCTAGAGTCGGCATGGGGATTTGTCCGTTTACAGCTATAGCTCTTTTGCTTTTTCCTGCATAGTTGACAAGTGTATCTTGAACATATAAGTCATACCGAACTACTTTTTGGGCAAGGGAAACATGTACGCCGAAAAACAGACAAAGAATGGGTAACAATTTTCCAGGAAAAAGATGTTGCATCATGGCTTGTTAAATCTCATTGGGAACAAGAAAGGCACCACCTGTTGGGTAATGCCTTTTAAACTTTAGGATTTTGTTTCGGCAATCTTGCCACAGGCAAGCATGGAAGAACCATAGTAAGGATTCTTAATTTCCTTTTCCAAGCTTAGCCAATACGCTTTTTTCATAGGACAGTATTGATAATATACGGCCTGTTTGACGTTTTCTGCACTTTTCACCAGTTTCCACATGGCTATGGAAACATCATTGAAAACGGCCCGCTGTTTTTCAATACCATTCGCTTTGCTTAACTTCTCCGTAGCCCTTAGCAGTTCGTTTTGCTGTGCTAAGTCTTTATCACCTTTTAAAGACTGATAAAAAGTATCGATGGTCTGTGTGGCGGTTTTGCTATCACCGTTGACCAATGCATTTTTCACGTTGATATAATGGTTTAAATGCGTGTTGCTGTTTTGGGCAAATGCCGTATATCCGAATAGCAGCATTGCCCATATCCATAAGCTCTTTTTCATAACATTTTAATTTTAGGCATGTAACGGTTCAATTTTAAATCCTGCTTTTTTCACTGTTTCCATGACTTCCTGTTCGGTAATGCCTTCTGATTGAACGGTAAGGACCTTGTCTTTGTTCGCGGTATCTACTTCCCAATGGCCAATGCCTGTTGCGTTATCCAAATGTGGTTTTACCGTGGCAACACATCCGCCACAATTGATATTCGTCTTGAATTGCAAATTTTCCATCTTTCTGTAATTAATTATTTATTCTACTACTACAAAGTTGAACATTCTCACAGGAATATTTGTTGCAAAATTTTGGAATTGATTTATAAGATTTACGGATTTTGGACGCTATGCTATCGTGTCTCCGAGATGCCATTTTGAGCATTGTCTGTGTCCCGGACGCAATTGTTTCCGTCTCTTCGACAGTTGCTTGTGCCACCTATACAACTGCTTGTTGTCGGCAGACAAGTGCATGCGTATCGGTGACAATTGTTTGTAACGGGCAAGCATATTTCAATGCCTATTATCCAACTGCTTGGAACCTACGGACGACTGCTTGCGGCATCCAAGCAATTGCTTGTGCGAAACAAACAGTTGCTTGGTCGTTGCAGACGATATGCTGTGACTAACAGACTATTGTCTGTTCCGGCATTTGCATTGCCGCTAGCTCCCAAACAATTGCCGGACTTATGCAAGCAATGCTCAATGTGGCACAGCGTACTGCAAATAGGGTGAGGCGCACCCTCCGGAAGACACGGGCACCTGTCCCGGTCATTGATCCTTCCTACTGAGAGACACAGAATGCATCGTTCTTTTCCCAGATGGTTGTTAGACAAGCAATCTCTCATGCAGCCTAACCCCTGACGTGTCTCCCTGACGTATTGATAAGTGCAGCACTGCCTGTGTCATAAGAATTGGGCGACGAACACATTGCCGCTCTTACCGACGCAATTCCGCATTTATGGAATTGTCGAAATTGTAGTGGGCAAATAATTATTTGCCCACAGAAGAAAGAAATGTTTTGGGTTTAAGGGCGAAAAATTTTTCGCCCCTACGTGGTACATCCAGAACAACAGGTTGGTTCGATTGTCCGGGGTTTCAAAATTGGTGTTACCAAGTTTATACGTGAGGCAACTTACGTTATTTACAATAACCCTATGCCCCCTACCCGATACCGTAAGCCGACCTCATGGGTGTTCGTTGATAAGCGCTGATTTAGAGTCGAACTCTTTGGACTAAACTGATAGCTATAGCCTACACCGAAATCCCCAAAATTCACCTGCGCCAAGGCAGAAAAATCACCCTGATTCTGTGCGCCTATTCCTAAGCCGAATTTACGGTTGACAAAAGCAAGCACACTAACATCATAACGTGGCGCCATATCATCCATATGACTGACTAGGAATGACGGGCGTAAGTGAAAAGATTCATCCAAAGCCACTACAGCACCTGCTGTAATATAATAGACATTCTTAAATTCATACTCTCTGTTCTTACTACGGTTCAGTGAGAAGCGTGGCATGGACACTCCGGCATAATACCGCTCTTCACGGTAATAAGAAGTACTGATACTCAGGAATCCGTTAGTTTCCCGAACGTTATTCCGGAAGGCAGGATCTTCCGGGTCGATCTGGTTGTAGTTACCATGGAAGTTGATCAGCCCACCTCCCATCGAAAGGTTCAGGTATTCGTCTTCGGAAAGACGCACCGCTTTAGCAACAAAAGCGCTCAGTTCATTTTCCTTCACCACCCCCAAGGTGGCGTGTTTCGCATCGATGCCGACCGATAAACGAGCCTCTTGGAAACCGATGTTGCCGTTGATCCACACGGATTTCGGCGCACCGTCTACGCCAGCCCATTGGCTACGGCCCAAGGTACTAAAGCTCCCTTTCAGGTCCATCGTACTGAGCGAACTGTTGAAAGCGTTCCGCAACTGTCCGAACTGGTTGTAACTTACGCCATGTTGCGCAATGCTAACAAATGGCAGGAACGCCAGTGCTAACATGAATATCCTCGTCAACCCCGTCCAAAGGAGAGTAGAATCTTTATGTCGCTGAATATTGATTGTTGTTTTTTTCATCATGCCTTCTTGATAAGGTGTGAAGTTTAAGGTATGAAGTTTAAGGTTTAATGTCGCTGTCACAAACTTTAAACAAAACAGACCTTAAACCCCTTCCTTCATTTCCAAATTCTCAAATTCTGTCATTTACAAATTAATTTACGCTCCGCTTCACCACGAAGAACCCTTTCTCGCGTCTCCATGTACCGCCATCTTTTACATCAATGTAATAATAATATGTACCATCATTTACGAATTGTCCTGTAAACACCCGATCATTATTATTATAGCCTTCAATGACTTCGATCACCTTTCCGGATTTATCAAAAATAGTCACTTTGTTTTCTGGGTAATCCCTTATACCTTCCATGATTAGGAATTCATTGATACCGTCACCATTCGGCGATACGGCTTGATGGACCCGAATTGGTAGTGGCGCATGAGCATCATTAGCTACTTTTACCGTAACCGTAACGGCCTGTGCGGCCTCATAATTCGCATCACCTGCTTGTGTAGCTGTTATTCTCACTATACCCAAGCGCAGAACTTCCAGATCCGTACCGTGGACGCGGGCAACCATATGATCGTCTATCGAAAGGCTTACCGGTAAACCACTGCTGCTTTGTACATCTAAAGCGACAGTTCCTGCATCCCGACCTAACGTACCGGGACTATTGAAAGTGATGGTTTGCGAAGCCTTACGGATAGTCAGCTGTGCTTGCAACAACAATCCGGTATAGTTCGTCGTTTCTGCAATCGTTGCCGTTACCGTATATTCTCCGGCGTTCACCTGTCCGTTGTTCGCGTAGCTTACCGTGACGCCATTCGGCAGGGTGCCTGCGATAGCCAAGGACTTGGCAGTGCCGTCGTAGGTGTGCGTGGCATCGCTCAGCGTGATATCTGTCAGGTCAGCTTTTTCGATGGCCAGCGCAGCACTCAAGGTTTGGTCTTCGTAGTTCGTACCACCATGGAGGTTTGCTGTTACGGTGTATTCTCCGGCGTTCACCTGTCCGTTGTTCACATAATCTACCGTTACACCGCTTGGTAATGTACCTGCGATACTTAGTGATTTGGCTGTGCCATCGTAGGTATACGTAGCGCCAGTCAGCGTAACATCTGTCAGGCCAGCTTTTTCAATGGTAAGCGTAGCACTCAAGGTTTGGTCTTCGTAGTTCGTACCACCATGGAGGTTTGCTGTTACGGTGTATTCTCCGGCGTTCACCTGTCCGTTGTTCACATAATCTACCGTCACAC
>JBEBRE010000092.1:0-12795 GCA_040394995.1 Sphingobacterium wenxiniae | reverse complement strand
CCTGCTCCAACATTGACGAATACAGCACAGACGTTCTGCGAGATCGAGGGTGCTACGGTTGCGGACCTGAATACGGCCGGTGCTGCTGGCGCGGTTATCTGGTACGGCGCGGCCAGTGGTGGCACGGCACTGTTGCCGACGGATGCGCTGGTGGACGGCACGTACTATGCGGCCCAGGTGGCCGGTGGCTGCGAGAGCGTGCTGCGTACGGCGATAACGGTCATCGTTACGAAAACACCTGCTCCAACAGTTGATGGTGATTTGCCGGAATTCTGTGTGAGCGATAATAAAACATTGGCAGATATAGCGGTAATAGGAAGTGGTGTGAGATGGTATGATGTAGCGATAGGTGGAAATGCTCTTCCTTCTACTACTATTCTGCAAAATGGTACCACATACTATGCTACACAAACAGTAGATGGCTGTGAAAGTACAGAGCGCTTAGCTGTAACCCCGGTTGTCAACGATTGTGAATCTAAGCTAAGTGTCACGAAGGTTGGCGATGAAGCACAGGTGAAAGAAGGAGCTAATACAACCTTTACGGTTACGATAACCAATGATGGTCCAGCCGTTATAGAGATAGGAAAAACGATCCATCTAGAAGAGCTTCCGGGCGAGGGCATGGCTATTACAGGATATACGGTAATGAGCGACAATGCTACGATTACCGAGAGCAATAACATGGCAACCATAACGACGACGGCTGCCATTCCTGTCGGAGGTACTATTATCATTCGTGTTGCAACTACAGTAGACGAAGGAGCGGATACACCGGAGACGATTACCAACCGCGTTCGGGTTTGGGGACCTGATAAACCAACAACAGACGAACCGGACGGTGAGGATGAAAGCACTATTCCGGTAGTCTTTGATCTTATCCAGGCAGTGGACGATGTTGCTGAAACAAAAGCTGCTGTCTCGGTAACTATAGATGTGTTGGCGAACGATATTGTGACCAAATGGGATATTGATCCAAGCACGGTAGAGATTGTAACTTCTTCACCAGGAGCGACTATACAAGTATTGCCAAACGGAGAAGTGGTGTATACACCTTCGAGAGATCAGATAGGTGAAGATACATTTACATATCGTGTGAAGGACGTGAATGGAAGATGGAGTAATGTAGCAACAGTCACCGTAACGATACGTTCGAACGAACTCATCATTCCGACAGTTATTACGCCAAACGACGATAATCGAAATGACAGATTGGTGATCAGAGGTCGAGAAATGTTTGATAGGATTTCCGTTACGATCATCAACAGATGGGGTAATGAAGTTTATCGCAACGATAACTATCAGGATGAGTGGGATGGTAGAGGTCTGAATGATGGTACATACTTTATATATGTGAAGGCCATCCGTGGAAATTCTTCTGTAGAAGTGAAATCAACCGTATTGATAAAACGTAATTAATCGAAGATGAAAAGTTATAGCATAAAGCCGTCACTGATATGTTTACTGATTTTGTTGGGATTTCATGCTAAATCCCAACAAAATATACAGTTTACACAGTATATTTTTAATTCCATCAGCGTCAATCCAGCCTATGCCGGATATAAGGAGGAATGGTTTGGACAATTGGGGTTACGAAGCCAATGGACAGGCTGGGAGGGTGCCCCCCGCACAGGCACTTTATCCATAGACGGTGTACTTGATCCGATTAGCCGTAGGCATGGAGTGGGGCTCCAGCTGACAGCCGACAAGTTAGGCGCACAGGATGCAACCTCCATATATGCCAATTATGCCTTGCGTTTACAGTTGGACAATGATGATATGCAACGTATTTCTTTGGGCATAGCTGCTGGGGTAACCCAATATGGTTTGGATGTCAACAAATTGGTAGCCCTGGATGAGGGTGATGAGGTCATTTCCGGGGGCAAGATTGCTACATGGCGACCCGATATTCGGTTAGGCGTATATTACCATAATGCCAGTTGGTATGCAGGTCTGGCTGTGCACGACATTTTTTCGGGTGTTGGTTCCAATGAGGAATTCCGATTTAACCAAAACTCATTGGAAAGCCTATACCGCAATGTCAATGCTTACTTTATAGCAGGTACATTATTCCGATTGGAGGAAGGTCTAAATTTGCGTCCAAGCCTATTGGTGAAGGACGATTTTAAAGGACCAACATCTTTGGATTTAAATGCGATGCTGATTTTTAATGATAAATTTTGGATAGGAGGAGGTTATCGTACGCGGGCAAAGATATTTGAACGTGAATATTATGATAATTCTCCGATGAAGCTAAGTTCTGTCAATGCTATAACGGCCATCGCACAATTCTACGTTACAAACAAGTTCAGGATTGGCTACTCGTACGATGTGATGTTGAATCAGATGCGTGGCCTGCAAAGTGGTACACATGAGGTGACTTTAGGTATTACTTTTGGTCAATCATTAAGCCAAATGTTGAATCCAAGATATTTTTAATATGAAAATCAAACATATCATTTTAACAGGTCTTGCAGGAATATTGCTTTTCGGCACGGTGCAGGCCCAAGAACAACCCACGTTGCGTCAGCGTGCCGACGATTTGTTTGCAAGAATGGAATACGCCAAAGCATTATCCATTTACGAACGACTGGTGCAAGCAAAGCACCCGAAGGTAGCTGATATAGAACGTGTGGCGCAAGGTTATTTGTACCTTAATGAGTATAAGCAGGCGGAGACTTGGTATGCTCGTGCAATACAGACCGAAGAACATACCCATGAAGCATTGTTGGGCTATGCCGAAGCATTGAAACAAAATGGCAAATATGCTGATGCAAAACAACAATTTTTGGAATATGCGGCCAAATATGACGATTCTGAAAAGATACAGAGGGAAATAGCAGGCTGTGACTCAGCAATGGTGTGGATGGCAAATCCATTACCCTATCATTTGCGGAATGAAAGCGAGGTAAATACTGATCTTTCTGAATTTGCGGCTATACCTACAACCAACGGTGCGATATATGTTGCCGAACCTAAAATAGGGGGGAGCAAGAGTGGGATGACAGGACAAGCATATTTAAAGGTTTTTTCGGCAAGCAGAAATGCTGAACAATTAACCTTGCCGAATATTATGCCATATAGTTTTAACAACACTCCCTATCACGTAGGTCCGGTCGTTCCCAATAAAGATGAGGACGTGCTTTATGTAACCCGCACGCACCCCGGAAAACAGGTGCAACGCTACAAAGAAGGGGGGACACGCTTTAAAAAACATAATCTGGAGCTGAAAATCTATAGAAATAATGGAAACGATTGGGCAGAAGAAGATTTTCCTTATAACAATGTTGAACAGTATTCTGTGGGCCATGCGGCGTTGAGCGATGATGAAGAGACCTTGTATTTTGCATCAGATATGCCGGGAGGGTATGGTGGAGTAGATCTTTGGTATTGTATAAAGACGGAAGATGGTGGATGGGGTGCTCCTGTGAATGCTGGCAATGTGGTCAATTCTGCAGGGGATGAAATGTTTCCCACAGTGTATGGCGATACGCTGTACTATTCCAGCGATGGTTTTCCGGGAATGGGTGGATTGGATATTTTTATGGCAGAGGGTAACCGTTCCGATTTTAAAAACAGAAGAAATTTACAATATCCCATAAACTCAGCATCTGATGATTTCTCTTTTGTCGTCATGGCTGATGACGATGATGCTTTTTATGGTTATATCTCGTCGAATAGGCCTGGAGGTATTGGTTCGGATGATATTTATTCTTTTAATTTCGCCAAACCTAAGATTCGCATCGTGCTACAGGGCATGGTCTATGATAAGAAGACGAATCTGCCGTTAGATGCCAGCAGGCTCAGTTTGATCGGTGAAGAAGATGGCAACGTCATAGCACAGCAGGTAAGTAATGCCGATGGCACATTTGAATTTGACCTTACTAAGGGTAAAGCCTTTAAAGTGACAGCAGAACATGTCGGGTATATGGGTGATTCCACACACATTGTAGCTGTAACCCCAAAACAAGATACAACTATTCGTGTCAATTTATACCTGGCGCCGTTGAAAGAAAAAGGTGATAAAATTGTCTTGGAGAATCTATATTACGATTTTGACAAATATAATATACGTCCAGATGCGGCATTGGTGCTTGACCATGTTGTGAAAGTCATGCGTGATAATCCGACGCTGAAAATCGAATTATCCAGCCATACCGACAGCCGAGGTAGCGATAGTTACAATATGAAGCTCTCGCAACGTCGGGCACAGTCTGCAGTAGAATATATTATTAGTAGAGGTATTTCGGCAGATCGATTAGTAGCCAAAGGTTATGGGGAAACCCGATTGATTAACAGATGTGCCAATAGCGTGAAGTGTACAGAGGAAGAGCATCAGGCCAACCGCCGTACAGAAATAGAAGTAATAGATTTTTAATCCCATCTTACCCTTCTCACGGGAGATCTTCATCATAGAAGTCTGTTCGGTATTACCCAAAAGGTAATACCGAATTTTTTGTAAACAACTGCTATAATGACTATCGCATACGCGCCAAGTTAAGTGCTTCTGTAAAAGATTCTTTTTTTGTTGATACCGTAAGAGCGGAGCAAATCGTCTTCGGGAAAATAGAAAGGAGCCAGAATCGTTATTTTAATTTTTAAAACAGATATTTGTGAAGACAATCATCACAAATTATGCTCCTTGGATTTTTATTAGCTATACTTGTTGGCATCACTTTGGGGTTGGTCGGTAGCGGCGGGACGATTCTCACTGTTCCGATTTTGGTCTATATCATGGGCGTCGATCCGGTGTTGTCTACCACGTACTCACTTTTTGCCATTGGTATAACCTCGATTGTCGGATCGGTAAAAGGATTTATCGCCAAAGAGGTAGATATTAAAAAGGTGCTTAGCTTTGGTCTGCCTTCTTTGCTGATGGTATTCGTCATGCGGACGTTTGTGTTGCCTTTGGTTCCGGAAGTCATCACTATTGGGCCTTGGGCATTCCACCAATCGGTATTATTGATGTTGCTGTTTGCCATGATTATGCTGGCTTCATCCATTTCGATGATTCAAGGAAGTGATATGCCTATGGTGCCGCTATCCAATGCTCATGAAATACCCGTGAGCTTGGTCATTGTGCAAGGGCTTTTTGTAGGTATTGTGACGGGAACGGTTGGAGCAGGAGGAGGATTTTTGATTATTCCGGCACTTGTCAATTTTTTTAAGTTGCCGATGAAAAAAGCTGTTTCCACTTCCTTGGTTATCATTTCCATTAATTCCTTTTTTGGTGTGTTGGGAGATGTGGAAAAATTTCCTGCATTTGACTGGCCCCTTATTCTCGGCTATACTTTTTTTACCATAGTTGGTGTTTTCGTGGGCTTTGCTCTTTCCAATAAAATGAACGGCGAAGATTTAAGAAAGGCGTTTGGTTATTTAATTCTACTGATGGGGGGATATATCCTTGTAAGAGAACTTTTCTTTGTGTAAATCACATCCGATAAACGGTTTCGCCATTACAGCCATTTGTTTTCTATAGCTTTATTAACCGCGCTCACTTTGTTATTGACCTGTAGCTTTCGATAGATATGCTCGATGTGCTTGCGCACGGTGCCCTCGCTGATAAAAAGTTTGTCAGCAATTTGTTTATAACCCAATCCATTTTTTAATTCCGAAAGGATTTCCGTTTCGCGGTCCGTGAGCAAAGATTGGTTTGTTGAAGCGACAGGAGATGGTGTTGAGGCGATGTTTTTAATATAATGGAGTGTTTTTAAGGCAATGCCGGCTGACATGGCGGCGCCACCCTGATAGATGTCCTGTATAGATCGTTGAATGATGGCCGCACTTTCATGTTTAAGCAGATAACCCGATGCACCGGCGAGTATAGCGTTGAATATCTTGTCGTCATCATCAAAAGTGGTCAACATCAATACCTTGATGTCAGGATACTGTTCTTTTAACTGTATTGTTGCCGTAATGCCATCCATAACCGGCATTTCGATATCCATCAGCACAATATCGGCAGGATGTTCGGTGAAGTGGTTTAGCAGTTCTTTACCGTTGCTGGCCACTGTTACGATGGTGAAACCGTCAAAAGCAGCCAGTTTTTTCAAGATAGATTTCAGCGCCAACGTATTATCCTCGGCGATTGCTATTGAAATATTGTTCATCATCGAAGGTCTTATCCGTACAAAATACCTGATTTTTTTATCAAACTACTATACGCATTGTTGCGTATTCTGTGCAAACCGTTATTGAAAAATCATGTTCCAGACAAGGTTAAAGCTATCTTGGTTCCTTGTTCGATCATGCTGTCTACACTGATTGTTCCGCCGATTTCTAACATATGCTGTTGCATGTTGTCCAAACCAAATCCTTTATGTACACGAGCTATATCAAAACCTTTTCCGTTGTCTTCAATACAAATCGTTATGCAAGAAGCAACAAGTTGGACAGTGATGGTGATTTTGGTGGCTTCAGCATATTTCATGCTGTTGTTGACAGCCTCTTGGATGATACGAAACAGGGCGGTTGCTTGTTTGGAGGAAAGTACATGCCCTTCGTTATCCATAGCAGTGACATCAATTTTCACCTTGTCGATTTTTTTATAATATTCCCTTAGTTTCACCAGCCATTCGTCCAACCGTACGGATGGTTTGTTAATAAGCCAAACCGTACGTCTTAATTCCGTTATGGTATCATTTACCAGGCTTTTTACATCCTGCCATTGCGGCGTATCTTCCGGGGCAATCTCTTCGACCGTTGTATGGATAAAAGTCAGGTTGGCACCGATGTTGTCGTGCAGTTCTCTGGAAATCCGTAATCTGTCCTGTTGCAAAGCATTTTGAGCCTCTGCCTTGAACAGTTGCTCATTTAGCTCAGCTTCCTTTTTGAGCTGTGCTTCTTTGAATTTTTTGTTGCGATAAATAAGCCATACGGACAAGGAAACACACAAAAGCAATATTATGGCAATAGTGAGATAAAGATTGCGTTGCTGAAGATTCAGTTCCTGTGCTATATTTTTGCTGCTTAGCAGCTCTATTTGGTTTTCTTTTTGCTCGGTTTCGTACCGTGTCTGCAATTCCTGAACAGATTTTGTTTTTTCCATGCTGTATACCGAGTCGCGGTATATGGCAGCCTGCTTTTGCAACTCGTAGGCCTGTTTATAGTCGCCTAGCTGTGCTTTCACGTCGCTCCATTCGCTACTTGTCAGCGCCAGTTGTTTATTGTCTTTCACTTCGGCTGA
This sequence comes from Sphingobacterium wenxiniae, assembly GCA_040394995.1. Taxonomy (GTDB): domain Bacteria; phylum Bacteroidota; class Bacteroidia; order Sphingobacteriales; family Sphingobacteriaceae; genus Sphingobacterium; species Sphingobacterium wenxiniae_A. Next base: position 5,612 of record JBEBRE010000092.1, on the reverse strand, counting down.
CAAACGGACGGCCTCAGCAAAATAAGTGTCAGCTTTGCCCAATTGCCTTTCCTGATGGAATAAAATGCCCAGGTTATGATTTATTTCGGCTTCCCGCCTTACGTTCCCATTTGCTTTGTGGATGGCCAATGCAGCCGAATAATATTTGAAGGCTTCTTTTTTATCCTTCTTTCGTACATAAAGCTCTCCAAGATTTTGGTATACATCGCCATTGCTTTTGGTGTACCCGATGACATTGTGCATTTGTTCAGCCAGATGCAAATAATAGATAGCGCTGTCGCTTTGCCCCGTAGTGCTAAAGATGGAGCCTATGTTGTTATATGCTGTAGCGATCTCTACCGTGTCAGCAATTATTTTCACCTTTTCCAGATACTGTCTGAGATAATGCAGGGCTTTTTTCTTATCTCCATGCCCGTCTGAAACTACCCCCATGAGGTTATATACCCGAGCCTCACCGTTAATATCGCCCAATGCTTCAAACCATTTTAAGGAGAGCAACGCGTGCTGCATGGTTTTTTCATAATCCGCCACTGCGCTGTAAGAGGTAGCGATATTTAGATGTGCCTTGGCCATTTCCAGCGTGTCGTTCAGTTGCTCAAAAAGTTGTAAAGCCTCTTGATAGTACCGGATAGATACAGCGAAACGGCTTTGGAAATAATTGGAAGCACCCATCAGCTTAGCCGCGGTGGCTTGACCTTTTGTGTAATTGCTGCCTTTGGCCAGTTCGTACACTTTTCGAGTCTGCTTATCCAGCTCAACGGGTTGCGACATGAGCCGAAGGGACAGTGCGTTTTCCTCATCTATCTGCTGATGTATACTTTTCTGCGCGAATACACCCATATTCGCGGTCATGGCAAGGAACAGGACGCACAAAAATCTTCGTAAGGTCATAACTGTATAGTAAAATTAGAATTATTTAATGTCCATCACGGCTACCGGTTGTCAGTCAGTACCAAACATACAGAATGATTTGGTGTAAAACAAGAGTGGTTAGTTAGGTTTTTAAAGGCATGAATTGCATGCGATTCATGGTTAACCAAGCAAAAATCGATAGAAGTACCCTCAAGTAAAAATACGCAATTCATCGTATTGCCCCATAGTACCCGAAACAGGAACTTTATCATCAAAAAAAAGATTGTTATGAAAAAAAATATCAAATTATGGATTGTCCTCACAATAGTGGCGATAATGACTGTTCAAAGCTATCATGTGCAGGCACAGAACAAATTTAATTTCGGCATTAGCGTACCCACCTATTTTGGTACAGCCCGTTTTGGAGACGTTTTGCAATATGCCAACGAAAGACAGGGACACACCGGAAAAGATGCTCTTAAATTTGAGGCAGGTACAGGTTTCGGGCTTTTTGGCGAATTGGAATTTAACGAAGAGTGGACTTTTGATATTTACTGGCAGAAATATGCCAACAAGACGAACTTTGGAAAGAACAATGCAGATGCCTTTACGCCAAGTGCCAATGGAAGTGAAACCTCACAATATAAAATGTCGCACGGCATTATCGGTGTCGGTGCGAGCCGCAAAGCCTTTCAGATAAAAGGATACGATGTCTGGATATTCAGCGCATTGAGCGGTGGAAGCCGCAAATTTGCATGGCGACCCGAAGGTGGCGATTTTAGTAATGAAAGGAACACTACTAATAGATTATTTATAGGGCAAACAGAAGCCCCTATATATTTTAATTTCGGATTATCTCCGAAATTCAGTTTTGCCGACAAGTTTTTCTTTAGCCCTAAAATAGGTTATGAAATGGAATTAATGAGAGGTGATGGAGGCGCTTTTCATGGAGGGCTTGTTGAATTGGTACAGCCTTCTTATGGTGCTGTAAACGATAATACTACACAAACATATCCCGAACTGGAAGATAAAACATTAAATCGTTTTTTTATTGAGTTAAGGGTTGGAATGAAATTGGGAAAATAAAATATAAACAGTAAATCATGAAAAAACACCTCATCATATTTATGGCATTATTGGGCGTTACAGCTGTTTCCTGTAAAAAAGACAAGCAAAAAGACGGTTATATGAACGCTACCGTAAACGGGCAAAGCTACAAATCTACACGTGTAAACGCACATTTTCCCGCCAGCAGCAATAAGGGAATACTTACTCTCAGTAGTAGTGCCGATGGTGGCAGAACCATAACTTTGGCCATCAACAATTACAAAGGCGTGGGAACATATAAGTTTAAATCGGATAATATTGTTGGACAAAAAGAGGCCGTATGTACGTATAGCTATATGAGGGAAAGTGACAAGTTCTCTGTTATCTACACCACCGAAGATGCCGACGACAAGGGCTATATCACCATTACCAGAGAAGAAGGAAATACCGTAGAGGGTACTTTTCAGTTTAGGGCATTACATTCTCCGCATCCGGACCATAAAGAATATGTAGAAGTAACAAACGGGAGCTTTTCGATGTTTTTTTAAACTTTAAACATCAAATCTTAAACTTTAAACATTAACCAAAAAAACATGAATACATTTATCAAAAAATTAGCGACCGTGGCATTAGTCGTCGGTGCTATCGGGTTGGCCTCTACGGCGCAGGCACAACAACCCACTCCAAAAGAGCTAAAACAGGCCTTTGCACCAAAGAGTACGCATCGCGCACCTTTTAAAAAAGCAAATGAGGCAGAGCTGTTGAGCGTAAATATTCAATTCAAAATGGCAACCCGTCAAGAACAGGAAAAACGAAAAGTGGGAAATGTCATTACATGGGGATTTTTGGAGGGAGTAGATGATGCACTTTTACAGGAAATAGCCGATGAATATTACAAAAATCTTGAGGTTAAACTCAAAGCAAATGGTATTTCACTTACTACGGAATACAAAGGGAGTGAGCAGTATCAAAAGTTGGTAGAAAGAAGTTCTGACCTTGAACGTGAGCTACACAAAAAGAATTGGGGAGTATCAAAGATAGTTACTGCCAATAATGCTCCGTATATTGAATTTCCGATAATGGCAGGTGCTCATTCTTCTTTGGGAAATAAGCTGAAAAAACCTGTCGGAATGTTGTTTATCACGGTTGATTTTATTGAGATTACCCAAAATATCAGTAAGGGAATTTCGAGCTTTACTCTGGGAGGAAATAGTGACCGTACTGATAAATTTGAAACCGATATGCGTCCTGTTATCCGTATTGAGGGTGTAACCCAAGGAGGAATCAAGATGAAAGGAGATGGTACTTATGCACGGTTTAATGGAGCAAATCATAGCTATTGTAATCCTGGACTACAGAATTTTGCCATTACATCGGCGGTTCCGTATGCAAATGATGTGCAGGTTGCAGAGGGAATGCCTGAAAGTATGAAAAAGTTCAAAAGTGCTGTGGTTGGCGATTTGGCAAGTATATTTTCAAAAGGAGCAGTTAAAAGCGGACGTGGTAATCTGGAAGCAACGTATACCATTCAAGCCAATCCGGAAGCCTACAAAAAAGCGGTATTGAACGCATTGGACAAATACAACGATTATCTGATCGCGTATATTAAAGCAAATAATTAAATAGTGGAACGTTGAAAATGGAAAGTTGAAAGTTATTACTTTCCATTTTCAACGTTCCACTTTCAACGGATAAAAATGAAAAAACTATTATTTGGAATGATGACGGGGATGGTATTGCTCGCTTCTTGCAACAAGGACGATGACCAAGCAGGCAGCGATATCCATGCAGCGAATTGGAAAATCGTAAAGAATTTTCCCGAAGACAAATCATATGTAGAGGCTAAAATAGCTGTGTACAAAGGCGATGTGTACGTCACGACCTACGGACATGCGGGTATCAAAGCAGGTAGTGCAGGTTCTTTGTCTAATACGTTTAGTGGCACATTCTTCTTTCTCAACGGCAACGAGTGGTACATGAATACATTGCCCGATCAAGCCGTCATTGCCCTCAAAGAATTTAACGGAGAACTGTACGGTATCCGTGAGGAAAGAACAGTTTACCGTACAAACCCCGTGGTAGAGTTTCAACATTCTTATACCTTGTTCAAATGGGAAAACAACAACTACACTGATCTCGATGTGCTGGAATATACCAATTTGCATTATCAGGAAAAAGCAATGTTGAGAGACCCTGATTTATGGGTCAACAACAACAGATTGTATCTCGTAGCCAGAACGAGCCAAAGCGCTCTCAGAATATGGGAAGTAAACGGCAGCAACAAGTTGGTCGTAGCCCATAGCGAAATATCCCCCGTAGCAGGCGAACGGCTGATTACGGACAGCAAAGAAATATCGTTTACAACCGTACAAACCATTGTACAGGGGTATATTACCCGGTACTATGTCACCGGACGCTATTTCAGCAACAACGGGACACTGATACAGGGCAAAACATACGAGTTTTATACCGAAGAGTTAGTAGGTGGCGGTGTCTACAAAAGCACGAAAGATGTGGCCTATCAGGCGATAAATGGTAGCCTGTTCGGTATGGGATTCGAAGGCAATAAGGTCAAAAATCACGACAGTGGCAAGATAATAGCGAACATATCGGCAGGTAAAGTTTTTCGTGGAGACATCATGGTTCGGAATAACGGTAAGCTCTATATGATGCTCGGCGATGAGAAACAAGTTTCTGCTTGCAAAGGTTTGGCAATTTTCGACGGCACATCATGGAAAGAAATGCCCTTCATTCTGCCCGAACCTTTAGACCCCTGTTCCCGACTGATAGATGCTACCGAATACAACGGAAAAATCTATCTCTTGCTGAACAATAGACGGCAATATGTGGTGGTGGAATCGATGTAGCTGGCCCCGTTTTTTGTGGTTTGTGAACTTTTCGGACATTGGCTTTTAGAACCCTCCAATCCTATCTAATCTGTAAGCATTAGGGGATTTTCCCATTATATGCTTAAAATTTTTGTGAAAACTTACAAAGTTTTGGTAACCACATTCAAAGCACACCTCCTTTATGGAAAGCTCTTGCCTTTTCAGGAGCTTGCATGCATGTGCGATCCGCAGTTCTTGCACAAATTGTATAAAGGTCTTACCTGTTTTTTGTTTGAAATACCGGCAAAAAGAATTGGGAGTCATGCCAGCCAATTGTGCAATTTCCTGAAGAAAAATTTGTGAGCGATAATGCAGCCTAACGTATTCCAATACTTTATTCATCCGCAGATAATCGTCATGGTGCTGTGGATTGACGTAATCCGGACTGGCCAGCAATAGGCATGCTTCGTGCAATTGGTCGATATATTCCAAAGCTTCCAATAGCAAGGTGACCCGTTTAATGGATTTTTGAACCATGATGTTTTCAAAGAATGATTGCAGGTGAGTATCCTGCCGTGGCAACAACATACCCCTCTTGGCCATTTCATATACTGATCGGATAGCAGTAGCTTCATCCAGATTCAAGAATTCTTGGCCACAAAAATCGGGTTTGAAATGGATAACCCGAATATCGGCATCTACGGCATGTTTTTCTTGTATGTACTCCTCATCAAAAAGCCAATAATGAGGTGTTTTTGAGCCAATAAGCACTATATCTCCGCTTGAAAATTTTTGAATGCAATCACCTACGAAGAAAGTACCATTGCCATCCTTGATGTGTATAAACTCCAATTCATCGTGGTAATGCCAAATGTTGTGGTGTTG
>JBEBRE010000091.1:0-13261 GCA_040394995.1 Sphingobacterium wenxiniae | reverse complement strand
AGGTAGTTTAAAATTTGTTGATCTGACGATTTTTTGCTAAAGATACTGCTGTCATTGTCCAGATAACGCACCAACGTCCTCGCTCTTTCACGCATACCTTGGCTGATGAGGCTTTTGTCAAGCAGTTGCACTTTACCCATGATTTCCAGAATACGGATGGATATAGCTGTGTTGGCTTCTCCTCCCTCAAACCAAATAAATCCCCCGTTCTCCAATTGGTTTTTGGTCATCTTACGTTCCAAATCGTTGATGTGCTGTTGTACGTTTGCATCGAACAATTGCGCAACGGCCTTTAGTCTCTTTTGTTCGCCCAGTGCATCGCGAAGCCAAGGCATTTCTTCCAAAGACAATTCGCCTAATGAAATATTTTCTTCCAATTTTCCTTTGGTGTTGTTCTTTCCGATAGCTTGGAAGTAGGCCACTATTGCCGGATAGTTTTTTTGAATATACTTCACCATCTGCAAACCGAACCATTTGCTTGTGGTTTGCTCGCTGCATTCGTAAGGATAGTTTTTTAAATAGTCGAGTGCGGAAAGGACTTCCAGCATCGGATTGCTTTGCACTTGTATCTTGGCCTGCAGATTGTCTTTTCCGGCACTGTTCAGGGTATAATTTTTTATTTCGTCGGGTTTTAAGGTTATTCTTTCGCTGTCGGAAACCAATATCTTATTGGATAATATGGGAATTTCGTGGATTTCACCGTCGGAAAAGTCAGCTGATGCCGCCACGATTTTGATCTGCACAGAAGAAAAATCAGCAGGTATCTGCAATTTCCAGGACACGATGCTATTGTTTGAAGCCGACACTTGGAAATCCCGGGTGGCATTGTCTTGTACAAATTGAGGAGAAATGACCTGTTGAGTTTCGGGGTCGATGATCTCGATGCGCACATTTCCCGACAGGTCGGTCTCGCTTAAATTCTGTACTTGCGCCTTGATGACCATCTGATCGCCTTCTCTGAAATACCGGGGTAGGTTAGGCCGTACCATCAATTGCTTCTGGGTTTGGGTGAAGTGGGTAGCTGTACCGGCTTCCAAATGTTTGCCATGCGCGAATAAAAGCAGTTTCCATTTGGTCAGGGCTTCCGGGCTGTCAAATTCAAAGGATACATTCCCTTTTGCGTCGGTGTATAGGGTAGGGAAGAAGAAGGCCGTTTCTTGTAGGTTGTCGCGGGCTTGTACTGCGTCCAATTGATCTTGTCGCTCTTTGCCTTCCTTGGTGGTCACGATGATGACCCCATTCGTGGCACGAGAACCATAAAGCGAAACGGCAACGAGGTCTTTCAAAATGTTTATGCTGTGTATATCGTCCTTGTTTAAATTGTTCGGATTAAAGTTTTCCATCACTTCGCCATCAACAACATATAATGGTGTATTGGCATTTTCGGCTGAAATACCTCTTATCATGATCTTGCCACGTGTATCCTCCATACTGTCGTTGGTTGTCACGGCGATGCCTGGAACGCGACCGGCCAAGAGATTTTCGGTCAAAAGCGAAGATGCGCCTGTAGATGTAAACCGTCGTTGTGTACCATAGCCATATTTATCCATTAATTTGTCCCATAGACCATATGACCGGATGTGAGAAAGGGAGTTTGCGATAGGTGTATGAGAGAAATTGCTGTTAAAGACACTATAGATATAGCTCTTTTGATTAAATTCTGTTTGCAGATAACGGAAATCTATATTGGAATAGTAAGGATACTCAAATTGGAAGGTGGAAGGGAACCTATGGTTGGAAAAAGCGTCCAATGCACTGTCGTACATCGTGGCCAATAGCTCTGTTTCGGGAATTTTGTCGGTTTGCTCAATAGTGAAGTTCCATTTTTCTTTTTGTCCGGGCGTAATTTTATCTCGGAAGGTCCCGACACGAATGTTGAGGGACTTATCGTTTCGTACGATCGGAATTTTTTCGGTGACAATGGCCAATTGGTTATTGATGACCAAAAGGCTTGTAAAAGACATTTCGGGAGAGATGTGCTCTTTTCGCAAGACAAAACTATATTTTGCCTCGCCATTTTTCCAGTTCAATATTTTCGCGGGTTCTTTCTCGCTCCCTTGGGAAACAAATAAGAACAGGTTTTTGACATCTTTTACGTCACTTTGGAAGACCATTGTTACTTTATCTCCAAGCGAATAATAGGGTTTGTCCCAATTGACATTTAAAAAGCCCAATTCATTGATTTTCCTCGTTTCTGGATGGTATAAATTTGTATTTGCATAAGCTTTAACGGTGTCTCCCTCCTGTACGGAAATGGCTTCGATTTGATATCGCCCACTGCTAAAGAGACTGGAATCAATCTGTACCAAACTGGTATCACGCGTGTCAAAGCTGTACGATTTAATGAGGGTTTTTTGTTCTTCTTTTAACAAAAATAGATCGTCAAAATAATGAGGAAAGTAGGTTTGGTATTCCTGATTACTTAATAGATGATAGTCAGCTTGTTTGAAATAATCTCTATACGCATTGGTGAGGATATGGCTCGGTTCAGAAAATTTGTAAATATGGACCGCTCCTGGAAATTTTAAGGGCTGTCCATTTATATTTTGGGTCTGAATATCGATATTTTTCCATTTTCCTTCTTCCGTAAAGAAATCGGTTTTTATAGTGATTTGGCGGGGGCGCGTCGAAAAGCGATAACTTCCATTGGCAGCCTGTGTTTCACCCGTTTGATTGATGACCTCTGCACTGTAATCCAATGAGAAACTGGTTAGTCCTTGAAATATGCTATCTGTTAAAGGCACGTTGATGATGAACTTGCCATTTTGGTCCACTATAATGGTACTATCTGCAAAGTTAACGGTCTTTCTGAGAGCGGTGTGATAGAAATTCACCTTATAATTCACCGTAGCTTCGGATAGTGGCGCGCCGGAAAGGGTTTCGGCCAGACCGACAAAGACAGCGGTATCCTGCAACGTGTAGGTTTCTTTGTTGGTTTCAAAAGAAACCTTAAATGTAGGACGTTTGTATTCTTCCACTCGGAAATAGTGGCTGTCTATATCGTATTTGTCGTGGAAGACCGTGAAGCGAAAAGAACCGGATAATGTTTTATTGGGAAGGACAAAAGAACCATGAACCGAACCAAAGTTGTTGGTTGTCAAAACGAGGGAATCTATTTTTTGACCGTGTGCGTCGTGCAGGAATACCTTGACATCTTTTTTTTCGAGCACTTTGCCTAAGAGCATATGGTTGTTATAAAGGATGCTTTTGAAATAAACGGTTTGACCCGGGCGATATATCGCTCGATCGGTCAGGGTCTGCACGCTGAAGTCTCCTTCATCATCGAGAAAGTTTTCCTCGGTATGTTCTTCGATGTTGTACAGATCCATCAAATCAATAAATTGATTTTCTTTTGATACAAATAGGCAGTATGCATCTAAGTCCTTCTGTTTTTTTCGTTCGTTGGTTTTGTAGGTAAATTCGCCTTTCGCATTTGTCGTCAAAGATTGGATAAGCTTGGGTGGATGTTTTGTGCTTGTTTCGTATAATTGTACTTTTTCTTTCGCAAAGGGAGTACCTGTTTTGCGATTGATCAATAAACCGGTGTACAGATCGTAGTTGTCCTTTTCCTTGTCCAACGTAGCCGTAACAAACAAATCGGTAATATAGATGTCGGATGTGCTAACGTCCAAAAAGACGCCATCATCCTGAAAGGCCTTGTTATTCGAGATCAACAGCTTGTAGTTCCCGTAAGGAAGAGGATTGAGTCTGTAGATGGTGCTGTGTTCTTGGTAATCGTCAAAGGACTTTAGAGTCACTTGCTCCTCATAAACCAATGGTGCGTTGATATGTGCCTGACAAGTTATTGAATCATAGCGAACGTTAAAGTTGGTGTACTTCTCCGGTAAATTGGTGATGTTGTACACGCGTATAAACAGCGTGTCGGTGTTCATGGCTTCGATTTTAATCGGCAAATATTGATCGGAGGGTGCAAAAAGGTCGTGAAGCAATGATATTTGTGCCTTTTGGATGTTTAGTGATAGATTTTTCGCATTGTCTATCCATGGTGATTGGGAATAGTCGTTGAGTGCCATTTGGGCGTAATGCAACGCCTCTTTTCTCTTGCCAATTTGATGATAACTTTGGGCTATTTGGTACAAAAGGTAGGCATTGTAATCACTTTTGTACCGGTCGATCACGTCTTGGTATTTGTTGATTTGAGACGTATCGGGTACATATATCGGCAAGTTGCGGGTAAGCAAGTAGGCGGATGCGTCGTTATACTCGTGCTGTGCATTGATTTTTAAAAGTTCGTCCTCAAACGGTTTAATCTGCTGTTCTCCACTGCTATATGTGTATAGGAAATCCATATAAGAATAAACCAGCACATGGTACAGGGTAGGTGTTAAGGAAAGGTTTTGCATTTCGTCGAACAGATCTTTCCATTGTTGGATAGGCTCTCGCACTAACGCTTCTTTTTGTAATAGGGATAACTTAAAGATGGAATCAATGACAGCTAACTTCTCTTTGCTGTTCATGGCGATAAAGGGATTGCTACTTTCGCTTAGATAACGATGGGTGTTGGCCCATAGGAAAAGAGCGTAGAAGTTCTGTAGTACGCTTTTCTCCAGCGGTTTTGCTTCTTCAATATTTTGAATAAAATGGTTCTGTATTTTTATAAAAGAGGTCTCGCTCGTGCTATTGATCTGCTGTATGTTGCTTTCCGCCAGAGAAGCACGCACCCAAGTGGCCGATTGATTGCTTCGTCTCGCTTCAGCCTTTACTTCTGCCAAAATGGGCATCGTTTGTTCATAGTTTTTGATGGAAATCAACCGTTCAATTTCGTTCCATTTTGCTGAAAAGGGGTAAATCTTGATGGGTTGCTGTGCAAAAATGAAGATTGGCCATAGACAGGCCGCGAGCAAAAGAAGTCTTTTCATAATCAAGCAATGTATTTAAAGATAGTAATTTTATTGTATCGCATAGGTGTACAGTTGAAAAAATGGTATATATTGAATATCTTTATGCAACGGAACAAGGAGTAACAGCATGTCCAATATTGATTTTATCAGAGAAGAAAAAGCCGCTAACATTGGCAATTTTTTAGTAGGTAGATTGTTGCCTTTTCGCCAAAAACGGTCGATAGGTCCTTTTGTGTTTATAGACCATATGGGCCCTGCTTGTCTGGCAGATTACGAAAACCTAGATGTGCCGCCCCATCCGCACATTGGTTTGTCGACCTTGACCTATTTGTTTGACGGAGCAATCATGCACCGTGACAGCATGGGTACAGAAGTGGAAATACAGCCGGGAGCGGTTAATTGGATGACTGCCGGAAAGGGCGTGGTACATTCCGAGCGAACACCCGAATATCTGCGTCATCGAGATAAGTTTTTGCATGGATTGCAGATTTGGGTGGCACTGCCCAAGGCATTGGAGTTTATGGAGCCAGAATTTTGTCATGTAGAATCCAAGGATATTCCATCTTGGGAACAGGATGGAGTTCAGTATAAGTTGATCGCAGGGGAGGCTTTCGGCAAGAAATCGGCTGTTCCGGTTTATTCGCCTTTATATATGATTGAAATACAGACAGCGGAAGAAAAGCTTATTGATATTGGTCCGCATCTGTTTGGTGAAAGCGGTCTTTATATTTTGAAAGGAGAAATTGAAAACCAAGGTCATGTGTACGGCTCGAAGCAGATACTGATTACCAAAGATGCCCATTTATGTTCGTTTACGATGAAACCAGATACGTCCGTTTATATTTTTGGGGGCGAACCTTTCCCGGAAGAACGGTTTATTTTTTGGAATTTTGTGGCAACCGATAAAACCACCATTGAACAGGCTAAAGAGGATTGGCGCGCGCATCGTTTCCCTAAGGTAATCAATGATGACGGCTATGTGCCCTTGCCGGGATAGACATCTTTGTAGTGCCTAAAAAAAATCTTGCTCGAGCAATGCTTTTCTTGAAAAATTTTGATTATTTAATCAAAAAAGGCACAGATTATTTCGTATCTGCGCCTTTTCCATTTTATTGTTGAACTATTTTATTTATCCAGTTTTTCGAAATCTACATATTCGATTTCTTTCTTTTTCAATTTGATGCTGTTTTTCAAGAAATCAAATACTTTCAATGCTTTGGCTTCTTCGAATAAACGGTTTGCTTGTTCGCGATCTTGCAACAATTGCATTGCAAACTGGTTTAATTGCTCTTCTGTAGGCTCTTCGTTGACGTTGTACATCTTAATTTGCGCATAGATGCGCTCTTTAGCCAAGTTGATGACTTCGTCATATTTAACTTCCAGATTGTTGGCGGTCACGATACGGTTTTCGATGATCGTCCATTTTAAGTTACTTAGGAAATCTGCAAACCCTTCTTCCAATTCTTCGTCAGAAATATTTGGATTGGTCGCTTTTAACCATTTTTTCAAGAAGGTTTCTGGAAATTTGACATCGACTTTCTCCATACCGAAAGTATAGATGTCATTGCGCAATTTTTGATCGGCATTCTGCTTGAATAAGCTTTCCACTTCCTCCTTTACCTTTGCATGGAACTCTTCTTCTTTGGTCACTTGGCCAGCTGGAAACAGCTTGTCGAAAAACTCCTGGTTCAGATCGGACTCTTCCAGGCGATTGATGTTTTTAACAGTCAAGGTGAATTTCGTTACATCCAGATTTTGGGCTTCATCTTCAGTAATGCCCAAGATGCGTGCTAAATCGTCTGCTTTGAATGTCTTTTTAACATCAATTTTGACTGTATCGTCTTTTTTTAGACCCACCAAAGCTTTTTTTGTTTTGGCATCCTGAATGATATCTGTGCGTACAGAAGTCGTCTTTTCGATTCCGTCCTCTTTCTCTTGCTTCAACGTAGCGTATAGAACATCTCCCTCTTCAGAAACTTCTGGATTAGTCATCTTGCCGTAGCTGCGACGAAGATTTTTAATACGCTCTGCGAGTGTGGCCTCGTCGGCTTTGATGTCGTATTCAATAAATTCAGTGTCTTTCGTGAAAGGAATTTCAAACGCTGGAGCTACACCAATTTCGTAGGTAAAGGTGAATTTATCGTTAAAATCCCAATTATACTGCGCATCAGCATCGCTGTCTACAGGAAGGGGTTGACCCAATACTTCCAGCTTATTTTCGCCAATATATTCAGCAATCTGATCGTTAATCAATTTGTTGATTTCATCAAACAAGATAGCTTTTCCATATGTACGTCTAATGTGGCCTGCTGGCACCATTCCCGGACGGAAACCTGGTAATTTAGCTTTTTTGGCTTGATCTTTAATAGCTTTATCTACCGATGGGTTATAATCTTCGGGTGCTAATTCAACTGTGATGTTTGCGTTGACATCGTCAACTTTTTGGTGTGAAATATTCATACTCTACTTTAGCATTTACGCATTTATTCAAAAAAAATCCTCCCGAGTTTATTACGTTCGGGAGGACATCAAGTGCGGAAGAAGGGACTCGAACCCCCACGCCTCTCGGCGCCAGATCCTAAGTCTGGTGCGGCTACCAATTACGCCACTTCCGCAGATAGGACTTTTATCGTGGCACAAAGATAGCAAGCTCATTGCTATCTTGCAAGATTTTTTTGATATTATTTTTATGTAACCCTCGTTAAAATAGTAAGCAATTGATTTACATGTTGTTTGTCGATAAGGATGCCTTAACAATTGTATTTGCTCTGTTATTAAGAGAGATTTTTTATTGGAACAAACTGTTTGGTTTTTAGAGTAAAAGGGTTTCATAAGGAGAAAATGGATGTGTTTTGCGGAAGTCGCAGATTCTTTTTTTGTCATCTACTAAAAAAAATTTTTTTTCTCTTGCACAGTAATTTTATTTTCATTTACTTTGAAAAACAAAGTACTTTATATGAATCAAAAAGATTTAATTAAAGAGATCGGCCACATTCGATCCATGATGGAGCGATCATCTAAGTTTTTGTCTATTTCGGGGCTTTCGGGTGTATTGATAGGGTTTTATGCATTGATAGGTGCAGCATTGGCCTATATAAAAGTATACGGATTTAAAAGCGGATTTGATTATAGAGACCATTATGTTACTGAACCGGGCGTAATTGTGTATTTAGTGTGTTTAGCTGTAGTCGTATTGTTGGTCTCTTTGTTGACGGGATTGATGATGGCGCGACGGAAAGCCAAAAAAATCGGACAACAGATTTGGAATCCCACCAGTAGATCGTTGCTATTTGCCATGATTGTTCCATTAACGACTGGAGGTCTGTTGGCGCTTCTATTCGTAGCCAAAGGTTTCTTTGGGCTAGTTGCTTCTACATTACTTATCTTTTATGGTTTGTCATTGAATGCGGCGAGCATCTACACATTTAAAGAAGTAAGATGGTTGGGGATATTGGAAATTGCTTTAGGCTTATTGGCCTTGTTGTTTCCAGGATATGGTTTGTGGTTTTGGGTAGCAGGATTTGGCCTTCTGCATATTATTTACGGTTTTATCGTTCATAAAAAATACGAATAGGCGGTGGGATTGGATTTTTCATTATACGATAAGGTGTTTGAAAACCGGATTCGCTTACAGATTATGAGCGTGCTGATGGCGAATGACGACTATGATTTTAGCTCGTTAAAAGAACTGCTGGATGTGACGGACGGCAATTTGGCGGCCAATCTAAAAACATTGGAAAAGGAGGAGTATATTACGATAGAGAAGAGTTTCATAGATCGAAAACCTAATACCCGCTATAGAAGAACAGCAAAAGGAGAAAAAGCATTTGAAAACCACCTCACGGCATTGGAGAATTTAATAAAACAGCAGTATAAATAATTTTTTTACCCTTTAACTTTGTAATTCAAAGTACTTTAAAATATAATTATATGATAAACTTTAGATTGAGACTTATGATCTATCTGTATGAAAAATCATCAAAAATTTATGCTGCTCTTTTCAAACCCCATAAGAAACCTTGGGGTATCCGAAAAGAGCAATTTGCCGATTATCCTGAAGGAAGCTTGGGAAAGGCATTGGGCGATTTTTATGAAAAATATGGATTTGATGTCATGCCAAAACTGGAAAACCACGATGTTTTCCACGTCTTGACCAATACCGGTACGGAAATACAAGATGAAATTGCCATGCAGTACCTGTTACTGGGTAACGGAAAAGTAAGTTTGTATCTGCTGGGAATGGTCAGTGTAGGTTTGCTAATCTATCCGGAATTTTGGAATTATTACATGAGATCTTATCAAAAGGGTAAACACTGGAAAACTTTCCACAACATCGAATTTAAACATTTATTGCAACATTCTTTGGCCGCGCTTCAATTGACTTTTGCGTGTAAATCATCAGTTATTCATTCTTAAAATTTTTAATATCATGGAAAATCAAAATGTTCCACCTGTATTCAACAATCCACAACCCTCATTTTTCGAGCGGTTAACCAACTCGGTTATGCTAAAGTTGGGTGTCATCCTGTTTTTGGTTTTGCTCCTGCTCATTCCGATGGCATTGGTAAATGAGCTCATCACCGAGCGAAAAGAACGGGAATTGTCTGTTAGTCATGAAATTGCTAGTAAATGGGGTGGGAGACAGGTGGTCTCGGGACCTATTATCGGGATTCCATACACGTATTCATACAGTGTCAATACTACCGACGAAAAGGGCAAGGTGAAAGCTGAGACGTATGTAGAAAAGGATTATGTGTTTTTAGCCTCGAAAAAACTTCGTATTCAATCGACCGTTAATCCTGAATACTTAAAACGCGGTATTTATCAAACGGTGGTCTATAATTCGACAGTGGAACTTCAAGGCGAGTTTGACGAGATCGATTTGACTAAATTGGACCTTCGAGCGGAGGATCTACAATGGGAAAATGCTAAGGTGTTCGTAGGACTAAGTGATTTGAAGGGGTTGAAGGCTGTTCCTAGAATACATTTTGGGCAAAAAGAAGGAGTATTCCAGACGAGCAATGGAGAGGTTTCACTATTCGAACAGACGTTGGTGTCTGATGTGGACTTATCGGATAGAACGACCAAGGGGAGTTTCAAGGTACTTTTGGATATACGGGGGTCGAAATCGTTGGCTGTTTTCCCAACCGGTAACGAAACCAGCATTGCGGTTGCCGGGAGATGGTCGAACCCGAGTTTCAATGGCGGTTTTTTACCCGAAGACCGCACAGTGACGGAAGAGGATTTCACGGCCATTTGGCGTATTCCGAGCTTTAGTCGAAAATTCCCACAACAATGGAAGGGGGCCAAGGATAAGCTATATCGTATCGTAAACGAAGAACTCACCTATGGTGATTATGATTTTCCGACACCTGTCGCAACAACGGGGCAAGGAGTTACGGTAGCATCAATGCAGCAATCGACAGAGCAAGACATGGTACAGGTCAATTTTCTGGAGGCAGTCAACAATTACCAAAAAACAACACGTGTGGCCAAATATGGCATCTTGGTGGTATTGCTGACCTTCACTTCTTTGTTCTTCACCGAGATTATCAAAAAGCAACGTGTCCATATCGTGCAATATGTGTTGATTGGGTGTGCTATGGTGCTGTTCTATTCCCTGCTGTTGGCCATCAGCGAACATCTTGGTTTCAATTGGAGCTATTTAATCTCAGCATTGGCTACCATCACGCTGATTGCTTCTTTTATCTATGGCATTACCAAAGACAAAAATGTGAGTGGTATCTTTAGCGGCATCTTGGCAGTTTTCTATGCTTTTATTTATTTTCTGATGCAATTGCAGGATTATTCATTAATCGTGGGCACCATAGGTGTATTTATTATTCTTGCGGTACTAATGAAGTTGTCCACCAAGATTAATTGGTATCAATTTGAAAGGAAATAATATGTATCATTTTGTATTTATTTGGAAAGTTTACCTCACCTTTATTTATATACTTTATCGCAAGGCCAATGTTTTTGTAGCCTTATAAAGTCTCTGGTCTCTAGAGCTGTCTCCTATGCCTGTTTCAGGCAAGCATAGGAGACATTTTTATTTATACCTTTGCTTTTAACCATGCAAACTTCCATAATGTCGTACGATTTCTTAACTTGCGATAGTAAAAAAAGAGATGGATATGCATAAAATTTCAGTTTTGACCGTAGCTCTTTTGGTGGGGTCTTCGGCTTTGGCACAACGGACTCCAGAGAAAATGATTGATAAATCCTTGATTACACAAAATTTAAAACACTTGGGAAAAGATGTCATGACTCCTGAAAAATTATGGGAGTTGGGTCGGGTTTCAGCTGAAGGGCTATCTGCTGACGGCAAAATTTTGGTTTATGGCGTTTCAAATTACAGCTTTGATGAGAATAAATCGGAGAAGAATCTGTTTGTTATTCCCGTATCAGGTGGAGAGGCCAAACCGTTTACTGTTGAAGCTGGAGGCGAATCGGTTGTGGAAATTACAGGAAATGGCGATGTGATCTACTTGTTCAAAGGACAGCTCTGGTCAAAGAATTTGAACGGAGGTGATGCGAAGAAATTAACAGATGTGGAGGGTGGATTAGAAAACGCAGTGCTTTCACCTGACAAAAAGCACATCTTGTTTAGCAGGGCCGTTTTGATAAAAAAGTACCACAGTAAGGACAGATATGAAGATCTTCCCAAATCAGATGTGTATATCTACGATGATTTGGATTATCGACATTGGGATACATTCAATGACGGAAGATTTAACCATCCATTTGTGGCTTCTTACGATAATGGGAAAGTAGGCGAGCCTATCGATTTGTTGCAGGATGAACCGTTCTATAGCCCACAGGCTCCTTTTGGAGGGACAGACGATTTTGCATGGTCACCCGACAGCAAGGCAGTGCTGTATGTCTGCAAAAAACGATTTGGAAAAGACTATGCCGTTAGCACGAACACGGATATCTATCGATATGATTTAGCGACGAAGACCACAATTAATCTAACTGAGGGAATGAACGGTTACGATACGCATCCGGTGTATAGTCCGGATGGCCAAAAGCTGACCTGGTTGAGCATGAAAATTGATGGTTATGAAGCCGATAAAAATGATATTATCCTGTTTGACAAGACCAGTTCGCAACGCTTGAACCTCACAGCTCATTGGGATGGTACGGTCAATAGCTTTACATGGAGCAAAGACAACAAAAAAATCTATTTTACGGCACCTGTACGTGGTACGGTGCAATTATTTGTGGTAGACGTACCAACTAATCTGAGAGACAAATCATTGCCTAAGATACAGCAGATTAGTGAAGGACAGTTTGATATTGGAGGCATCGTAGGAGAGGTGAAGGACGGATTGATTGTGACATCTACCACGATGACACGGGCAACGGAAATTTACACATATGACTTGAAACGTAAAGCTTTGAGTCCAATTACTACGGTCAACGATGACACGTACAATACATTGGCCGAAACAAAGGTGGAAGGGCGTTTCACAAAGGCTTCGGATGGGGCAGATTTGTTTTCATGGGTTATTTACCCACCTGATTTTGACCCCAAGAAGAAATATCCGACACTACTGTTCTGTCAGGGAGGGCCACAATCGGCTACCACATTGGGATATTCCTTCCGTTGGAATTTTCAGCTGATGGCTTCGCAAGGGTATATCGTGATATTGCCTAACCGGCGTGGCATGCCGGGATGGGGCGTGAAATGGAACCAGGATATATCCAAAGATTGGGGCGGACAAGCTATTCGCGACTATTTATCTGCTATCGATGACCTGGCAAAAGAACCATATGTGGATAATGACCGTTTGGGTGCTATAGGAGCGAGCTATGGTGGTTATTCGGTGTTTATGTTAGCCGGTGTGCATGAAGGTCGCTTTAAGACATTTATTTCACATTGTGGCTTGTTTGATATGACGGCCTGGTATGGCACAACCGAGGAGCTGTTTTTTGCAAACTACGATTTGGGAGGGCCCTATTGGGATCAGAATAATGCCAAATCCTATACGGAATTTAACCCGATCACATATATCAATAAGTGGAATACACCTATCCTGATTTTTCAAGGAGGAAAAGATTATCGGGTACCGATTGGCCAAGGATTGGCCGCGTTTCAGGCGGCACAATTGAAAAATATTAAAAGTCGTTTGGTATACCTTCCTGAAGAGAACCATTGGGTATTGTCTGGACATAATGCACAGGTATGGCAACGGGAGTTTTTCGGTTGGTTAAAGGAGACCCTTTAACCTGTATGGGGCCGATATAAAATTTATATTTCAACAAATCAACACGTTAAAGTGTGATTTTGATTTTGTGTTGCAAAGAACAAAAAATGCCGTTATATTTGTGCCACAGAAAAAAGGTGATACCTTTTCGGGGTGTAGCGTAGCCCGGTATCGCGCCACATTTGG
>JBEBRE010000090.1:0-13323 GCA_040394995.1 Sphingobacterium wenxiniae | reverse complement strand
ATTCCAAACATCAAACCACAGCATACGTGTATGCAGGCGAAGTACTTTACAACTTAAATCAAAACGCCTATTTAATGAATATCGACGTTAATTATGACAAATTGGTCAATATTGAAAATGTATTGAAAGAGTATACACAAGGCACCGGTGCATCCTACATCGAAGTGATAGCCGAAAAGGAAGTGCTCTCTCGGGAATACTTACAAGGGAAAATCAGCCTTAGCGCACACTTGAACACTCAAGAACAGCATTTGCCAAAGTGGATTTTGGGTATTGATGGCACCTATAGCAAACGGGATCAAATGGTTACACTATTTCCCAACTACAGAAAACAAGTGTTGAATATGCAGCACATCACTGGCTATATCAAAAGAAATTATCGAAAGAACAACCAGCTGTACCAATTAAAATACCAAACGGGTATACATGCAGGAAACGGAAACAAGTATACGGAGGGTCTAATGTCATCATCTGGCACAAGTACCGATGTAGTGTATAGTTTTGACCGTTTCCTAAACCAAGAATACGAATATATGACGGCCACGAGGTTTGTCAACAGCATTGATCTGGCCTTCCATACGCGTATTAGATCGTTCTTACCATTCGTCAATCTACAATACAGCAATCAGTTTATCCGTAAACCCACGTTCATCGGCAAAAATCGGCACATCGTACAAATTACCATTGGCACACATTTGTAGTTTCTCTTCTTTCGTAGACAGTCTCTCACAGATAACACATCTGCCCAACGGCGATTTGGGGGTCTTTTGACCTGACACGCAGCGATGAACACGAGACTTTAATATTCTGACCTGTACACCAAATCAACAGAAAGATCATTCAACAGTTGCTTGGCGGCATTCAAGTCCTGATTCCACGTATCTGTTCGTTGTACCGTGTTTAATTTTGCGATGGCATCTTGCAACTTCTGCAGGCTTGCCGTATCACTTTTTGCCATTAACACTTTTTTCACAAGCTGTAGCTTTTCATAATCCTGAATCCCTTCCAACATCCGTTCGTAACGGATCGAACTTCTACCAAACGGATAAACAATATATGTATCGCCCGCCGGCCATGTACGAAAACGAGAATCTTGTTGCGGGTTTTCCACCCAGGAATTATAGGCCCACCGCAACATACCATCAAAATCCGTAGCCTCCGCATACCATGCCAAATAGGTAGACTCTGCCGGATCCGAAAAAGTGAACTGGTTAGGAAAAGCGTCTGAACAGCAGATATAAAATGTCGTATTCAACCCCCTGGACCTGCGGTCGACCAGATCTTCCGGCGTAAAAGGATGGCCTATGGCGATGCTGATATCATCGCTGTCGGGGAAACGTTTGTATGTTTTATGGTTATCTGCATAAGAGACGCCCAACTCCGGCGCTGCCTTTTTCAATAGCGCGAATGCGGCGTCCATCTCTTCACGAGAACGTTCATCCATCGCAATGTTGGTGATGTCTAGCCATCCCTTTTCACGTACGTGACGTACAAAGTTCTTTAAAAATGGTGTCCATAACTCTTCAAAGATGGATGTCCCCGGTTTTGCAACAACGTTAACTAGTTTGCCGGATGTCTCGTCCCGATAATGGATTTCGTTGTTCCAAGGTACAATAGAATAACAATTGATCATTTTCGTCACCCCCAAATCCATCATGAACTGCACCCATTTGTCGAATACCGTGTAGTCGTAAGACCAGTTTCCGTCTTTTTTCTTGGTCCAAATGATCATATCTGCATATGGATCATAGGTTTGTACATTCCAGGGGTCTTTATTGACCGTAGCCGTAATCACTTTCTGTCCGGCGTTGACGAGCAACTGCATAACCGGTTTCATCGCCTCAAAATGGGCATCGCTCCACAATTCCAGTCCCTCGGTTCGCGCAACGGCCGACGGATGTTGCCATTGGTCAAGATGATATGTCCATTGTTTAGCCTCCGGCAACACTTGGTCAATGACCTCCACCTCCAAGGTTAACTTTTGTGTCTTTGCACGTTCTCCTGTTATATCGACAACCGCGGTGTATACACCTTTGGATGCATCGCGGGGAATATTGATGGAAATCCACACAGGTCTTACCTTTTTCGCTTCTAAATCGAACGATGATACATTGTCCAACATATCTGCCGACAAAGAGGCTGCAAAATCTTCCGGTTTGCGATGTCCACAGCCTTGGGCAAATTCGTCAGTCATGACATATCGAACAAAATGTGACGAGGCAATGCTTTTGTCCAAGGTGTTACCTTGCTTTCCTTTAAAATCTGACACAGTGACCTGTGCCTGTCTTACCTCTTCGGTTGTCCATAATAACACTTGAGCCGAGACCCGTTCGCCTTTCCATCCCCTCACGTGCTGTTTGTGGGAAACGGCTATGTTAGGCACAACGGACTTTGGGTATCGTTTATCAATGGTTACAAATGAGCTGTTCAGTCCCTTTTTAACTTGTGACCAATCAGACAAGGTATCGTTCGTAGGATCCGGCAGCTCCTTAAACTGCTCATATAACGGTTTTGCCGTTTGTGCGGCCACAAAGGACGCACTAGCCACCAGCACTGCCATAAGCAACTGGCGATATAGACCTATTAATTTTATATCATGTTTCATAGCCATCTTAGTTATATCCAAAAAATGTTATGAGCCTGTTTAAAAATGGAAGTAAAACCTTGCAAGTCTATCCTTCTACGCCGTCCAAGATGACACTTCCGTTTTTTTCACACTGAGCGGAGTAGAAGCGCGATAAAAAAACATAAACATAAAATTTAAACAGGCTCCTGTATATCGTATTACAATCTTAACCATTTTTTGCGCTCCACGCAATCTTTTCATGAAAGCAATCGATTGATCGAAGTCAGTTGGACAAAAAACGGTCACAAATGTCACGAGACGACAATGGTCATAGCTGGCTTTGAGCTAAATCACCTTTTTTCCCAAATTGTCCATGCAATAAAAAGTCTTGGAGAGACAGTGATCAATAAAAGCTTCTCTTCCAAATTTTATTCACACATATTATTATGTATATTATATTTTCTTTCTACAAAATTTTTATACCTTTGCGAATCTTGGCTATATTATTAAGCTTAAAACAGAAAATTATATAATACTATAAAACAATAGACGAATACAGACAATGCAGAGTAAAGGGCTGATTAAATTTTTGGTAGTAGTGGTATCAATAGCATGCCTCTATTCCCTATCTTTCACATTTGTTACACGAAAAGTAGAACGGGATGCCGCTGAATACGCAAAAGGTGACATGGTTAAGGAAAAAGCGTATTTGGATTCTATGGCAAGTGAAGAGGTGTATAACCTTGGCCTAGCCAAATTCACTTACAGAGAAGCGAAAGCACATGAATTGGCATTGGGCTTAGACCTAAAAGGCGGTATGAACGTTACCATGGAGATTTCGTTAGACGAGTTGATTAGCAATTTGGCCAACAATCCTAAAGACGAAAAATTCAATGCAGCATTGAAAACTGCCGTGCAAAAAAGCAAATCCGTAAATAAAGGAGTTGTGGAGCTTTTCGTAGAAGAATACAAGGCAGTAGGCGGTACGACACCACTTGCTTCTTTCTTTGCCACAAAAGATAACTCTTCCTTGATTAAGGCAACCGATTCAGAGGCCAAAGTACGTAGCTTTTTAGATCTGGAAGCCGACAATGCTATCCAAAACTCCTACAAAGTATTACGGACGCGTATCGATAAATTTGGTGTGGCATCGCCTAATATTCAGATTCAACAGGGAACAAACCGCATCTTGATTGAGTTGCCAGGTGTAAACGACGAAAACCGTGTACGCAAACTATTGCAAGGCTCGGCTAAGCTCGAGTTTTACGAAACACACGACAATTTTCAGATCTATCCATTGTTGGAGAATATCAATGGCATCCTTGCAGCTAGCTTGAAAGCAAGCCAACCGGCAGCCACGCCAACTGCAGTCAATACCGACACCACCGCTACAGATAGCACAAAAAACGACGACAACTTATTGGCTAACTTAGGGGCCAACAAAGATTCGTCAGCTGTCTCTACGGAATTGACGGCAAACAATCCGTTGTTCGCTATTTTAAATCCAGCTACTTATGTTGCGCAAAATGGCCAACCACAATTGATGCCGGGAGCAATGGTTGGTATTGCCCATCTAAAAGATACGGCCCGCGTCAACGAATACCTGAACCGTCCGGAAGTAAAATCCATCCTTCCGGGTAATCTAAGGCTTCTGTGGTCTGTGAAACCAGAGAGCAGAACACCTGATTTTCTTTCTTTATACGCAATCAAAACCTCTGGCATAGAAAATGGTCCAGTGATGACCGGTGACGTCATTACAGACGCCCGTGACAACTTTGACCATCAGACCAACAGTCCGGTTGTATCCATGGAAATGAATACGGACGGAGCTCGCCAATGGCGCAAGGTTACGGCTCAAGCAGCTCAGAACAAGGAGGCAATTGCCATCGTATTGGATGGTGTGGTGTATTCTGCCCCTACCGTTAACGAAGAGATCCCTAATGGGAACTCCGTCATTTCAGGTAACTTTACCATTGAAGATACCAAGGATTTGGCTAACGTGTTAAAAGCAGGTCGCCTTCCGACTACGGCAAAAATAGTAGAAGAAGCAATTGTCGGTCCGTCATTGGGTCAAGCCGCGATCGATGCAGGGGTCAACTCTGCTGTCATCGGTTTAATTGTGGTCATGATTTTCATGATCGCTTATTACAACCGTGCAGGTATCGCCGCCAATATTGCGGTATTGTTCAACGTATTTTTCTTGTTGGGTATCTTGGCCTCGCTAAATGCGGTGCTCACACTCCCAGGTATTGCCGGTATCGTATTAACAATGGGAACGGCGGTAGATGCCAACGTTCTTATTTATGAACGTATACGTGAGGAACTCGGTCTAGGCAAGTCTATCCGGCAGGCCATCGCAGATGGCTACAAACACGCGATGCCATCTATTTTGGATTCCCAGATCACAACCTTCTTGGTAGGTATTGTGTTATTCTTCTTCGGAAGCGGTCCTATTCTAGGTTTCGCAACGACCTTAATGATTGGTATCATTACTTCTCTTTTCACGTCCATCTTTATTTCTCGTCTTATTTTCGAGTTTATGTTGGACAAGGACTGGAAGATATCCGTTTCGTTCCCTTGGTCTGCACATACGTTGCAAAACGCAAACTTCCAGTTTATCAAGAAACGTAAGATTTATTATGTTATTTCATTGATCGCGAGTATTATTGCCATTGCCGCCATCTTCACCAAAGGTTTTACGTTGGGTGTTGATTTCAGCGGTGGGCGTACCTATACGGTGGCATATGAAAAACCCGTGGATCTGGAAGAAGTACGTGAGCACCTCAACGAACAGTTCAACTTGACAACTGAAGTCAAAACTTTCGGTAGCGAGAACCAAGTTCGTATTACTACCACATACCATATTGACGAAACAAGCGATGAAGCCGACGCGGAAGTATTGGCAAAATTGAACGAAGGCTTGTCTAAAATCACCGGTAATGGTTATGAGATCTTATCTTCTCAAAAAGTAGGTCCTACCATTGCAACCGACATCAAAGATAGAGCAATTTGGTCGGGTATATTCTCGATTCTCATCATTGCAGGCTATATTTTGGTGCGTTTCCGTAAGTGGCAGTATTCTATTGGTGCTGCAATATCGACCGTACACGATGCTATTATCCTATTAGGTTTGTTCTCCATTTTGGATGGTATTGTACCGTTCTCATTGGATATTGACCAGCATTTTGTCGCAGCGATTCTAACCGTAATTGCCTACTCGGTGAACGATACGGTAGTCGTATTTGACCGTCTTCGCGAATACCTAAACAAACCATCTGCTCACAAAGAGCACTTCGGTGATACGGTCAACAAAGCGATTAACTCGACGTTGAGCCGGACCATTATTACCTCATTGACGATTATCTTCGTATTGGCGGTATTGTTCGTGTTCGGTGGCGAAGTTATCAGAGGGTTCTCGTTTGCGATCTTAATCGGTATCGTTGTCGGCACGTATTCTTCTATCTTCTTGGCAGCTCCTTCGGTTTACGACCTGGGACGCGGAAAACAACCGGAAGAAGAAAAAAAGGTTGTCGCAAAAGTGGTTACTCCATAAACGTATCTGTATAATAAAACTGAAAAGGCTTCCGAAAAAATCGGAAGCCTTTTTTATTGTGTGTGTTAATGTTTTATTACACAGATCACCCCGCAAATGGGGATCATAAAAATTTCTGTGCCCATCGGTGCTATCTGTGAACTTTATTTAATATCTTTTTTTTGTTAGCTTTGAAGAGCAAAATCAATAACAGATGAGAAAACTATATAGTGGAATTATTGCCGGCGCATTGTTAGCTGTAACAGCCTGTCAATCAGAAAATAAAACAAATACCCAACAAGATCAGCCCACGGAGCAGGCGACCGCGCAACCCCAAACCGAGTTGCAGTTTCCCAATCCGCAACAAGCACCACAAACGACTCAGGGGGCGGCCACTTTCATTCCAACTTTTAAATTTTACAAGGTGAAATCCGGCATGGGATTTACCAACGAAGATATTGCAAAAAATAGAAATACCGCTTTTATTCTTTTCGATCCAAACTGTAGCCACTGTCGTGATGAGGCCGCCCATTTGGCGAAACATTATGATAGACTACAGGATGTGAACCTATATTTTGTATCGATGAACGATCCTGCCCTCATGGCTACATTTTTGGAAACTTTCGCCAAAGAGCTGGCGGGAAAACCGAATGTGGAAGTATTGTATGACCGAAATCAGGAATTCATACAACGCTTCCATTTACCGAAGCAGTTTCCTGCAAATTACGTCTACGGCACCGACGGTAAATTGAAAAGCAACTGGGAAGGCGATAAGGACATCGACTTTATATTGACTGAATTGACGAAATAAATGAAAGTTGCCATTAATGGATTTGGCAGAATAGGCCGCAATACACTAAGAAATATTTATCGGCGACACCTCGAACAGGATATTGAGGTGGTGGCCATTAATGACCTGACAGATACCGCTACATTAGCGCATCTGCTCAAGTATGATTCCGTTCACGGTCCTTTTGGTGTAGATGTGCACAATGATGAACAGCACCTTTACGTCAATGGCAAGCCCATTGTGGTCCTGAAAGCGTCCGATCCCGCACAGTTACCTTGGCATAAGCTGGATATCGACGTGGTTATTGAATCAACAGGAGTCTTCACTTCAAAAGCGAAGGCGTCGTTACACTTAACAGCCGGAGCAAAACAAGCTATCATCTCTGCCCCTTCGCCTGATAAGGATGTGCCGACCATTGTTTTGGGCATCAATGACCGGGATTTCGATTGGCATACGCCACTGTTTTCCAATGCATCTTGTACAACGAACAATGTGGCACCCTTGGTAAAGATCTTAGACGAGAATTGGGGGATTAAGGACGGATATATTACCACCGTTCACTCCATGACAGGAGACCAGAACCTGCACGACGCACCACATCGCGATCTACGTCGTGCACGGGCAGCATCTTCTTCTATTATTCCGACCACAACCGGTGCCGCAAAAGCCATCACTAATGTATTTCCGCACTTGGAGGGGAATTTGGGTGGTGCGGGCATACGCGTTCCGGTCTTGAATGGTTCGCTGACCGATTTCACCTGCACCTTAAAGAAAGAAACAACGGTAGCGGAAATCAACGGGAAATTTAAGGAAGCCGCCGAAGGCGAATTGCGCAATATTCTATTTTACACAGAAGATCCCATCGTTTCGGTTGATATTATCAACAATCCATATTCCTGCGTGTTCGATGCGCAACTGACTTCGATTGTCGGAGGTCTCGTCAAAGTAGTCGGTTGGTACGACAACGAATTTGGTTATTCCAACCGAATGGTGGATATATTGGAAAAATTAAAAAGTAAAAAATAGCGATATCTGCTTCCTGTCGCAAATCGCAATACGCACATCTCAATACGATAAAAAATGATCCGCTTCATCACCGCTAAAGAAACCCTCCCCTTGAGAAGCTTGGTGCTCCGCAATGGGCTTGAAGAAGAAAAATGTTGTTTCGAACAGGATAAGGAGGAGACAACCTTCCATCTAGGCTATTTTACGGGAGATGGCGAGCTTGTATGCATCTTGACCTGCCAAAAAGAAAACCATGGCAAACTTCCCAAGGAGGCTTATCGGCTTAGGGGAATGGCTACGCATCCCGAGCATAAACGAAAAGGATATGCCAAGCAACTCTTGGAAGAAGCCCAGACCTACCTAAAAGAACAATTACATATCGATTACCTATGGTTCAACGCCCGGGAAGTGGCTTTTCCTTTTTATGAGGCATTGGGTTTTGAATACATGTCGGATATGTTTGAGATTCCGGGCATCGGACCGCACAAAGAGATGTTCAAGATGCTTTAAACCTCCCCTTCTACCCCGATGCCAAATAACGCAAAGTCGTATTTAACAGGATCATTTGGGTCAAAACGTCTAAGGTTTTCCGTCAGCTCAACGGCGGTCTTCCAATTGGATTTATCCGTCGTAATGAGCCCAAATCGACGGGCTACCCGCTCGACATGCACGTCGCACGGACAGATCAGGTCCGATGGCCGAATCCGATGCCAAATACCGAAATCCACACCTTGACTGTCTTGCCGCACCATCCAGCGCAAAAACATGTTCAAACGCTTACAGGCTGATTTTTGCATTGGGGAACTGACATGCTTTCGGGTGCGTATGGGATAGTCAGGCAACGAAAAAAAATAGGCTTTAAACTCATTCAGTCCTTTTTCAACGGAAACGGTCTCGCCTAGTTGCTGGCGAATCAGGAAAGCATCTTCCAAGGATTCAAACTGTCGATAATGCAACTGCAAAAAGGCGACAAAATAAAGCAGGTCAGTATCATTAAACGTCCGATGCCTGAAGCCTAGCAAGCTTTTTAAATCCACATCCTGGTGGCTTAATATAAAATCGTAGGGCGATCCGTCAAAACGTTCAATCAGTTCCCTGCATTTATTAATAATGGTTTTCCGCTGTCCCCATGCCAATATAGAGGCAAAGAATCCCATAACCTCGATATCCTGCTTTTTCGTGAACAAATGGGGAATGAATATGGGATCGTTTTCAATAAACTTCGGTTGATTGAATTGTTCCACCTTTTTGTCCAGAAAATCTTTTATATCAACATCTGCCATTTCGGATTAATCAATTATGAGTTTGCAAAGATAAAGTTATTTTACTGGTTAATTTTAAATTGCTAATGGTTAATTCTTTGATTCGCTTCCTAGGAGAGGGAACCTCTAATGCAATATTTCTACTTCCAACTTACTTCCCACTTCTTACTTCTCACTTTTTATAATACCTTTGCTTAAAATTTTATTTCATGGAGTCCAAAAAGTCCAAAAACACGTTACATCCGCGCAACATCCACAAAGAAGGATATGATTTTGAATTGTTGACAGAAGCAAATCCCGAACTCAAGGATCATCTCATCGAAACACCGGCAGGTCGCGTCTCCATCGATTTTTCCAACCCAAACTCGGTTATCGAGCTCAACAAGGGTTTACTGAAAGCCCACTATGATATCCAAAATTGGTCTATTTTGAAGAATAGCCTTTGTCCGCCTATTCCGGGAAGGGCTGATTATATCCATTATATCGCCGATTTATTGGCTTCCGAAAACAACGGAGAAATTCCCAAGGGCGAAAAAGTGAATATACTGGATATTGGCACGGGCTCCTCCTTTATCTATCCTATATTGGGTCACCGGCTATATGGATGGCATTTTCTGGGGACGGAAATCGACGAGCAGGCCTTAAACCATGCCCGCGCACTCGTCAAGAAAAATGCAGGCTTGTCAAAGGCGATCTTGTTCCAATTACAGGACGACAGAAAACATATTTTCAAAGACATTGTAGAGAAAACGGACCATTTCGACGCCGTTATCTGCAATCCGCCCTTCTTCAAATCGAGAGAGGACAATTGGCAGAAAACGACCAAGAAATTCAACAATCTTCACAAAGACAAAGACAGGCTACCTGTTCAGAATTTCGGCGGACATGCCCATGAACTGTGGTGCGAGGGTGGTGAAAGGCAGTTTGTGCGCACCATGGTCAATGAAAGCTTGCTGTATAAAAAACAGTTAGGCTGGATCACGTCATTGATTTCGGATAAAGACAACCTGAAACCGCTAATAGCTATTCTGGAATACAACAAGGCCTCGAAAATCGAAATCATCCCCATGTCGCAAGGCAACAAGACGATGCGCATTCTGGCCTGGAAATGGTAATATATCACATATAGGTACCGGACTGGCCAGTACCTACACGTGATATATTATGCAATAATCTCTTCGATTTCGCGGATAATCTTCTGCGCAATGGCCTCCGCGGCTTCAGGAGTCGGGCCTTCCGAATAAATCCGGATAATGGGTTCGGTATTCGATTTACGCAAATGCACCCATTCCTGCTCAAAGTCTATTTTTAACCCGTCAATGGTCGTATATTGCTCGTGCTTATATTTTTCCTCCATCTTAGCCAACAAGGCATCGATATCCAACCCAGGCGTTAGCGTAATCTTATTCTTCGACATATAATACTGTGGCAATGCCGCGCGGTATTCAGAAACTTTTTTGCCTAACCTCGCCAAATGGGTAAGGAAAATCGCCACGCCTACCAATGCATCACGCCCGTAATGTGAATCCGGATAAATCACTCCTCCATTGCCTTCACCGCCAATGACCGCGTTGACTTCTTTCATTTTGGTCACCACGTTCACTTCGCCAACAGCTGCAGCAAAATACTCGCCACCGTGCTTTAGAGTTACATCGCGCAAGGCTCGGGTAGACGATAGATTGGAAACGGTATTCCCCTTGGTATGCTGTAAGATATAGTCCGAAACGGCCACCAAGGTATATTCCTCGCCGAAAAGCTCTCCATCTTCCATCATAAACACCAAACGATCCACATCGGGATCCACGGCAATTCCTAAATCGGCTTTGTTTTCCAACACCGCTGCCGAAAGATCAGTCAGATGCTCCTTCAACGGTTCGGGATTATGGGGAAAATGTCCGTTTGGTTCGCAATGGATCTTATATATGGTCTGAACACCCAATGCTTCCAGCAAAGCCGGTATGAAAATTCCACCCGTACTGTTTACCGCATCTACCGCAATTTTGAAATTGGCCTGCCTAATAGCTTCCTTGTCTACCAAAGGAAGGGCTAATACAGCATCTATGTGTTTCTGCAAATAGCTGCCATCTTCCGTTACCGTACCCAAGGCTTGAACTTCGGCAAAATCAAAATCAAGACTCTCGCCCAATGCCAACACTTCTTTACCTTCCTGATCGTTGATAAACTCACCTTTGCTATTGAGCAACTTTAAGGCATTCCACTCCGCAGGGTTATGGGAAGCAGTAAGGATGATCCCACCTGCCGCATTTTCCATCGGTACAGCCAATTCCACGGTGGGTGTTGTAGACAACCCCAAATTGACCACACTAGCGCCGATACTTTGCAACGTACCCACCACCAAGTTGCTGACCATCTCTCCCGACAGCCGGGCATCGCGTCCAACGACAAACTTGTTGTTCCCGGTTTTCGCCATCAAGATTTTACCAAATGCAGCTGTAAACTTAACAATGTCAATTGGTGTCAAACCATCGCCTGCATGGCCTCCAATCGTGCCCCGGATGCCGGATATTGATTTTATAAGTGTCATATTTTAAAGTAAAATGTAAAAGTTAAAAATTAAAAGTCCCCCAATCGCCACCTCATAGTTAAGAACCTATTGATCTCACCCCGTAACGAACCTTGTAAAATTAACCTTATATCACAAATTTTCATACAAAACTTTTACTTTTCAAATCTAAACACTACTTTTGTTGCAACATTGTTTCGTTTATAGAATTTATCACATTGTTTATACAATATTATTTACCTTTGACTTGTTTTAAACACAACGATTAGGAACTTATGTTAGATCAATTAATCCATATCGACCAAGAAGTATTTCTCGCCATCAATCAGGGCTTGAGCAATCCCTTTTTTGACTGGCTTTTGCCAATTCTTCGAAATCCATTCACTTGGGCACCATTGTACTTGTTCTTGATTATATTTTTCATCAAGCATTACGGAAAAATGGGTGTCATCATTGTCGCGTTTACATTGGCTAATTTCGGCGTATCCGACGTGGTGTCCTCCCACCTCATCAAGAAAAATGTGGAAAGACTAAGACCTTGCAATGATCCGGTGTTTAAAGAAGATGTCAAGGTACGGGTAAGATGTGGTTCGGGCTTTAGCTTTACCTCATCGCATGCTACCAATCACTTTGCCATGGCTTTCTTTTGGATAGCATTGTTCAGAAGAAGATGGAAACACGCTTTGTGGCTGTGTATCACTTGGGCTTCGCTTATCAGTTTTTCCCAAATCTATGTCGGCGTACACTATCCGGTAGACATCATATGCGGTGCGCTGCTGGGCATCTTGATCGGTACGGGTATGGGTTATCTATTTAAACGTTTTTTTCCAAATTTTTTCAATAACTCCACAACTTCTGCATCAGTAGCAACCACATGAGTTCATTCTTAATCGTCACCGTTTTATTTCTATCGGCATTGACTGCCGGATTAGCTGTTTTTTTTGTCAAAAGAGACAACACCAGTTTACTGAAGCTCATCCTGGCATTTAGTGGGGCATATCTTTTCAGCATAACGGTATTGCACCTTATCCCTCATGTGTATTTGAGCAACACAACCAGCCCGGAAATTATCGGACTGTATGTATTGGGTGGTTTTCTGTTTCAACTGGTTTTAGAACAGTTCTCCCAAGGCATAGAACATGGCCACATTCATCAGCATAACCACCATGTCTTCCCGTTGGGCATTATGGTCAGTTTATGCTTGCATGCTTTTTTAGAAGGTATGCCTTTGGCGGCAGGGCATCAGACGGAACTTGTTTTCGGTATTGCCATTCACCATATACCTGCTGCGTTTGCATTGGGCAGCCTACTGCTTAATACGCGTTTGAATAAAACCAAGATATCGATTTTCATCCTGATCTTCGCGGCCATGACGCCACTTGGCTTTTTGACCAGTAAAGGCATCAGCGAAGGTGAAATTGGCAATATTTCACAGTATTTCGACAAGATCATGGCCATTGTCATCGGTATCTTCCTGCATATTTCGACCACCATTCTCTTTGAATCAGGATCGGCTGATCATCACACCTTTAACAGAAAGAAGATGATAGCCGTAGTACTGGGCATTCTTGTATCGTTGGCCAATTTCTTATTTGAGGGCCATAGCCATGATCATGGTGGCGAAGGACATCATCATGAGCATCA
>JBEBRE010000089.1:0-13325 GCA_040394995.1 Sphingobacterium wenxiniae | reverse complement strand
TGCCTCGACTAATACTTTACCAACTAACAAAATTTCTAAATCCTATCTCGCCAAGCTCAATGCTGGCGCTGGTCTTCTATCCCAATGCCGGCGCTGGTCTGCGACAAGTGCCTCAGCCTAATGTATGTACCTAGTAAAGACAAGCCTATATAGGTTCTAATCTTATCAGACCCTTGCCACCACTATAATCAATAGCACTGCTATAGGTCCAATAATACGGTTCGGAAACAAAACCTGAGACCACAGGGTTATTATGAATGTAATTTAGTTTCTGCTTGATAAGCTCAACGCTCCATAATTCTATTGGTTTATTATGCTGTTGCCAAAATTGATATTGTTGCCCTCTTTTCTTTCCTTCACTTTCCATCATCCATATAATCCATTTCCTTCTACTTTCCCGGATATTATCTTTGACGGCTTGCATAAGGCGTTTAGCAGTATACTTTTTAAAGTCTTGAAGCAATCTCTGCGGATTGTTTTGAGAAGACTTAAAAATCAAATGCACGTGGCTCGGCATTATACACCAAGCATATAAGAGCAGACCTTTTTCCTTTACGCAATGATTCAATGATTCGACTAGAATATCGCAATAAACTCTACGAATAAATACATCTATCCAATAAACTGTTGCAAAACTGACAAAGTACAACCCTTCTTTATTATGAAATTTGTATTTTCTTGACATAAAACCAGAACAATATACCTTCTAAAAATACTGAGAATTTGTATGGATACCAAGCACCGGTCACAGACCGGCGCTAGCAAGAGAATTTGTATGGATACCCCAACGCTGGCGCTGGTCTGCGACCAGTGCCTCAGCCTAAATCCTATCCAGTACGTAACGGATGGCATTATCTATAATCTTTTGCCCAACGCTGGCGCTGGTCTGCGACCAGCGCCTCGACCCTAATACTTTATCAGCCAAGAAGCTTCTAAACCCTATCCAGTACATAGCGAATGGCCTGATCGACTATCTGTTGCGGGTTGGCCGCAAACGCATCGTTGACCCGACTGGCCAAAATAGCATTGATGGATAAAGCATGGTGGCCAAACATATTGGCTAGCGCATATATGCCGGCCGTTTCCATTTCAAGGTTGGTGATAGACCGCTCTCCCACCCGAAAGCTATTCGCTTTTTGGATAAGGTCCGGAAAAACATTCATGGACCGAACAGCACGGCCCTGTGGGCCATAAAAACCAGGAGCCGTCATGGTCATTCCCTTCGGAAGGTCCGAAGCGATTTGATGCAGTAAACGACTGCTGGCCCGCCCGACATAAGGCGTAAAAGTCAATCCTGAAAAATGCTGTTGGATGGCCGACTGTATGGCCGACTCTTCTTCCGAATAGCTTTTCACGTAATATTGCATCAGGGCATCAAAACCAATGGCAAATTCGCTGGCCAAAATCGTCCCCATTTTGATGTCGCCCTGAATAGACCCCGACGTCCCGATACGGATAATGTCCAAGCTGGTCAAGTGGGTTTTTAAAGACCGGGTCGCAAAGTCCACATTCACCAATGCATCTATTTCGTTGAGCACAATATCAATATTATCTGTGCCTATGCCCGTCGAGATCACTGAGATACGTTTATCACGCAAGCATCCGGTATGTGTGATAAACTCCCGCCTGCCCTTCTTCACCTCTATTCGATCAAAATATTTCGATACCTCGGGCACACGATCCGGATCACCCACAAAGATAATGGTGTGCGCCAAGTCTTCCGGCAATAAGTTCAAATGATAAATACTGCCGTCGGCGTTCAAAATCAATTCAGCATCCGCAATCATAGGGTTTTCAAATAAGTATAGTGTACACCTTCGAGTTTTTCCAATTGCCCGACAACAGCGTTGACCTGCATTTTTCGGACTTCTATGTCCATTGAACAATTGTTGTCAAACTGTTGTTCCAAAATAGGCAAATTTTCTTCTTTTACCAACCGCATCACCGCATTCATCTGCAGGTAATCAAATTCCAGGCGATAGATATCATTCACGGTCTTCTCCACCACGATGGCAGCATCCAACGCTTCCTGTGCAGCTGTTTTATAGGCGTGGATAAGCCCTGGCACACCCAACAATGTGCCCCCGAAATAGCGTACCACGACCACGAAAACATTGGTCATATCCTTAGACAGCAGCACATTTAATATCGGGCGTCCGGCAGTGCCTGAAGGTTCACCGTCGTCATTTACGCGATAAACAGATCGATCGGGCGTGAGCCGATAAGCCCAGCAATGGTGCCTTGCTTTCGGGTGCTGTGCTTTCACCTCGGCAATGATGTCCTTTAGCCTCGATTCGTCTCTGAATGGGTAGGCATAGGCTATAAATTTACTCCCCTTGTCCTTGAACAGTCCCTCGGAAGGAGTATCTATCGTCAAATATGTATCGTCAAACAAACTCACAGATATGCAATAATCAATACAGAAATCATGGCCAATACCAGACCGACCTTATTATAGACCGTCAGCCTTTCACGGAAAAAAAGCATCCCCACCAATGCGCCTAAAAGGATCACACCAATGTTCATTCCGGTAAAAACAACAGAGGGGCTTTCCGACAAAGCGCGATGGGCCTTCATATAAAACAGGATATTGCCAAAATTAAACAATCCCAATAGGATTCCCCAAAATATGGCACCACGTTTTATTTTTTCCTTTGCTGTCCATACCCTATACCCCAGCAGACCGAAAGCGACAACCATAGCCAATATGAAAATCAGCAACATCGAGAAGGCATAAGGTGCTTCTTGGTAAAGCGATACTTTTTTGAACAGGATGTCGATAATACCCATGCCCAGAAAAACGGCCAGCGGATATATCCATTGCTTCGGCGAAGGCATGGTTTTCGATTGCTTGCTCCATCCGATGGAGAATACAATGGCCAGCAATCCGATGGCAATACCAATCAACTTGCCTTCTCCGATGCTTTCGTGGAAAATGAAAAACGCCGCCAACAGCGGCATGAAAAGCGATAGCCGCTGTGCCACTTCCGTTCTCACAATCCCGCTATATTCAATGGCATACGCAATACAGACGAAGATAACCGGCAACAGCACCGCCAAAGGCAAATAGAGCGACCAGGGAAGATGGAGTTTGGAAATATCGGGGATTTCGGGTTTCAATAAAAGAAAGGTAGCCAATGCCGCTACAGGATAATTCCACACGATCAGGTGCAAATGCCGAAAACCCCGTTGCTTGGCCATTTTCAGGATGACCGAAACGGTCACACTGCATATAACGCTCAAAAAAACATATTCCATAGCCTCTACGCCGAAGATAGGCATAGTAAATGAAAACGGGAAAATTCTTTTTAGAAAAACCCAGCACTATAGACAAAAAGGCCTACCCTTTGCTTAAAGAAATTTGGTTATATTTTTAAAGAAGTACTAACTAGGCATTAACTATCAGCAAGACTAACAATTTAAGAACTTGATATTCCAAAAAGGAACATCAAGTTGGGACGGACCGAGAAAACCTCCTTTCGGCTTTACCGATACATATAAGATACCGATACCTTAAGATACTTTACTTTAAAATAAAACTTGTCGGAGCAAATGCATCCGCCCGACAGCTAAACGCTCCCGACACGACTGCTATCGGCGCTCCTGTCTTTTGCCCTCGTAAATCCACAGGTATTGCCGTGGATACTTCCATTCCTTCTGGCAAAGTAACCTTAAGGTCGCCAGAGTCTCCTGCATGTTCCCATAGTCGCAGTATCGTTCCCTCTCCATCAGGGTTCTTCCCAAATGAGGTGACCATAATACCCTTCCTTGATAATTGGACGCCCGGCGCAGCTAACGGCAGTTGGCCACCGCCAGAACCGTTTACCAATATGGATAATAGTGGCGAACGGGATTCCTCTGCAGGCGTAATAAGGGATTTTTCATTATTAAAATTGTCTGTAAACCACAAATCCATCTTTGCGGACCACGATCCCTCAATCCATTCCGTAAAGTTCGTACTCCAAAGATTATTGTAGAGATTGACAAAAACATTCGGTCTTTCA
This sequence comes from Sphingobacterium wenxiniae, assembly GCA_040394995.1. Lineage (GTDB taxonomy): Bacteria > Bacteroidota > Bacteroidia > Sphingobacteriales > Sphingobacteriaceae > Sphingobacterium > Sphingobacterium wenxiniae_A. The sequence continues at coordinate 9,321 of JBEBRE010000089.1, read as the reverse complement.
GGAACAAATTCCCCCGAGTATCTCCATAGACCAGGCCTGTCAAGGCTAATGCCTGGCGCATCGGGTGTAGCAATACCGAATCCATTACCCTTGTTGTCCAGAACGGCCATCCCTGTATGAAGGAAATTATAATCAAAATTGCTTCCTTTGACAAAGTCGTTCACCGGGTCTACAATTCCTCCCAACCGCGCCAACTTAAACGCCGGATGGTCCGTTTTGAAAGGCAGGCTTATCCATCCGGCTTCTGCCCAGGACTCGGCCGGTTTGCTATGGATACTCCAGATCAACTCCGCTTTAGGGGTGTTGCTATACAAAGTTACGGTAATGCTGTAATTGTGCGGAAGCTTGTCTGTTGCCGAAAAGAGCATCGTTGCGCTGACGGACACGTCATTTTTCGAGAAAACAATTTTTGCATTATCTCCCTTAACAGTCATGTGTGGCTCATCCGTTAAATTCGGTTTTCCTACACGGCTTCCGTCTCCACTTTTTATGTAGCTTTTGACGTAACGATCGGCATCCGCTTTACTAAAGCGCTCGTATAGGTACTGCCCGAATCCGAATTCGCTATGCCGGTCGACCATTTCTCTTCCTGATTTTTTTTCGACTATCGAACGGATGCATCCCCTAGCGGTATCAAATTGGATATTTAAATACCTATTTCCTATCGTGCAGGACGATTCATCTATACTGAGCTCGCTTTCAACGTTTACGGGAGCTTCGTCCGTCAATATATAGTTCCGGTAGCCAGATGCAGGCACGTCGTTTGCGACAAATTGAAGAACGTTCTTCTCATTTGAAAAAGGGATGATCTCGCCACTTTCAACATCTTTGATCGCGATACCCTTATGCGACGAACTGGGGGCTTTAATCGTCACCAGCCCGCTTCTTTTCCAAGGGAGCGGATTGTAAACAAAAATCCGCTTTCCTTTGATGTCAACCTCATGGGCTAATTCCCTTAGTTGCCTATTCACTGACGGTGTGACGACCTTATCAGCGGAAAATACGCGATCTGCTTTTTCCTTCCACGATTTTTCAATGTCTTCATAGACCCCTTTTGCACGTTGTATTTTAAATTCATCACCATAGCTCCATGTCCCATTTCTACCGTGAGGCATTGCCATTCCAAATGTATGTTCATCAAATAGGAGCTTGTTTGTATAAGCATCTGCTAATGGTGCTGAAATATCATATCCTTTCGGCGACCAGATACCGTATAGCGTATTGAGCGCCTCCCAAGCAAAAAGGTCTTTGCTGATTCTGCGGGAATCTTTGACTTCCCGTGGCATAGACATAAATCCATGTATCCAGGTGTCCGGCATATCCCCGCGAACCACGGGTAAAGACGGATTTTCCCGCTTTATGGCATAATAAAAATCAGACATCTGGCCAATCCTGACTTTAGCATCCGGCGCCTTTTCCTGAATTTCTGCCAAATATTTATCTATGGTCTCTGGCGTCGGCGGGCCTTCGTTGTTGCCATTTTGCATAATGGCCAACCAGGTTTCATAAGGCCAGTCCTTAGGGGGCAACAGGGACGTACCGTAATTCTTTTTCGAATACATCGTCATCAGTTTTGAGCCATCGGGCCCTTCCCACCAGAACAATACCGGTACATCTGGATTCTGAGGCGCAGGATTGCTGCCAATATGCAGAAAGCTAACGCCCGAATGGGTTAAAAGCGTCGGCAATATCCAGGAATGGCTGGGCACGTCGGACAGTTTAGCATCTGTCGCTAACGGCAAACCGTACTTCCTTGAAATTTCGGACGATATGTTCATGCCCCGAACCAATACTTCCGGATCGCTGGCATCTGTTTCTATTGTAAAAGGCAAGGCATGCACAACAAAACGTTTATTTTTTAAAGCGGACTCGATTTTCGTCTTAATGGCAGGCTCGCTCTGGTCTATCATCTGCTTCATCGGCCAGCTGGGAACCGTCCAGACAAATTGTTTCTCCGGAGCCCTGTCTTTGCTCCTTTCGATAATTTCAAAAGCATTGTCCATCATGGATGTACTATACTGTTGCACAACAGCTTCCGCATAATCTGTATATCCGATATCAAAATGTGTTTTAAATACAATAATAATTTCCTTAACAGAAGTGTTGGCCTCTCGTTGGGCAAACGTGGAAGTGGAGGAAAGCAGTCCACATAAAAAGCATATGATCCTGTGTCTCATGATGAAGAATGTAAAGTTTTTTCAGACAAACAAATATATAAAAAAACAAAATGTACGTACATATAAAATAAACAATAATTAACTAACCTATGTTAACCATACAATCTGATTTACAATAAAATTATGTATAATATAGTAATCGAAGGGTGAGATTTATTGTATTATTTTTGATGTGTTCTCATCATTATGTATATACATTTACTGCAGTTATTATTTCGCATAAGCGTTTAACATTTCTTGGAGATAATGTTCTGCAAGACCATGATTACATATAAAGGGATGACAAAGAAGGCTTTGAATAGTTTTTAAACACCTTTTGAAAAAAATAAACAAAAAAGAACAGAAATAAAAAAAGGAGCTTAATCAGCTCCTTCTTTTTCTTTTTTTACGGTTGGTGTGGTCGCTTTGCGAGGTCTTTTCTTACCATACGATCCCATAATGATTTTTCCTTTGCGTGTCTTTTTATCGCCTTTACCCATAGTTTAATATACTTAAGTTTTTAAATGTTTCTCATGAAGAGACCAATATACTAAAATTAAGCATATATTTCCAAGGGCAAAGGTAAATAATTTACGAAAACTTACCCCCTGCTGTTGTAGTTGGGCGCTTCTTTTGTTATGGAAATATTGTGCGGGTGGGACTCGCGCAACCCTGCTCCTGTGATCCGGACAAACTGTGCTTCTTTTAGCTTTTCAATCGTCGCGGCACCGCAATAGCCCATGGAGGCCCTCAATCCACCGATATACTGATACACCACTTCGGCCAACGTTCCTTTATAAGGTACGCGTCCGACAATGCCTTCAGGAACGAGCTTTTTGATATCTTCTTCCACGTCTTGGAAATACCGATCCTTAGAGCCTTTTTCCATCGCCTCCAATGATCCCATGCCACGGTACGATTTGAATTTACGCCCTTCGTAGATGATCGTTTCGCCCGGTGCTTCTTCCACTCCAGCGAATAACGAACCGGCCATAATGGTATCGGCACCTGCGGCAATCGCTTTGGCAATATCGCCCGTTTGCTTGATGCCGCCATCGGCGATTAACGGCACACCCGTTCCTTTCAAGGCTTTGGCGACTTCGTACACGGCATATAACTGTGGCACGCCTACACCGGCAATAATACGCGTGGTACAGATTGATCCTGGACCAATGCCCACCTTGACCGCATCAGCCCCAGCTTCGGCCAAAGCCTTCGCGGCCGCACCTGTGGCAATATTGCCCACAATCACCTGTAAGCCGGGATAGGCCGCTTTTACTTCCTTCAACTTCTCGATAACGCCTTTCGAATGCCCATGTGCAGTATCAATGGTCACTACATCCACACCGGCAGCCACCAACGCTTCTACCCTTTCCAATGTATCTGCTGTTACACCCACGGCAGCACCGACCAGCAAACGGCCGTGGACGTCTTTCGCCGCATTTGGATAATGCTTATATTTTTGGATATCCTTAAACGTAATCAATCCCTTCAGGTTGCCTTGGTCGTCCACAACCGGCAATTTTTCTATTTTTTGGTTTTGCAGGATTTCCTCTGCTTGAATCAAATCCGTTCCTACCGGAGCAACCACCAAATTCGTTTTGGTCATCAGCTCATTAATAGGTTTTGCCATATCTTTCTGAAAACGCAGATCGCGATTCGTCACAATGCCCACCAATTTGCCATCCAGATTAATGATCGGAATGCCACCAATCTTGTGGTCTTTCATGATCTTGAAGGCATCGCCTACGGTTGATCCTTCCAGCAACGTTACAGGGTCTTGGATCATGCCGCTTTCCGAACGCTTTACCTTACGTACTTCTGAGGCCTGTTCGGTAATAGACATATTTTTATGTAACATCCCGATACCGCCGGCCTGCGCAATGGCAATGGCCAGATCAGCACCTGTCACCGTATCCATGGCAGCCGACACCAAAGGAATGTTCAATCTTATCTTCTTCGTCAGATTGGTGCTCGTGTCAACATCGCGTGGTAATATTTCTGAATAAGCCGGAATGAGTAAAACGTCGTCGTAGGTAAGACCTTCTGCTACGAATTTTTGTGGATCTAATTGCATATGGCAAATATCTTTGGAGTTTCTATTTGCCAGGCAAAGTTACTGTTTTTTCTGTGATTTTTCAAAAAATAAAATGCTTTTATAAAAGGATGACAATTAGAACATGTTTAAATTTTGGCGCACGATTTTTTATGATATACCGCAAAAAAGACTTCTTTTGTTCTGCTCCTACGGAGCAAATTATTTTATTGGACATTTTTTTCTACAAATGTTAAATCCCTATGGGATTTTTCAACGTGGATCATGTTGAAAATGCTCCGTAGGAGCAAGATTTTTGTAGAAAAGAAGGTAGAAGATCAAGCGAGCCGTAGGTTCGCAACATTTCTTCCTGTTTTTTGTCAGGCACAATAAAAAACAGGAAATGAAATTTAAACAGGCTCTTACATTAAACTCTCCAGGAGCAACGCCATCAATCTAGTGAATGTTGAACGAAGATACACTTACTTTATGAAATCGTTTCTGAGCACTTTGGCAAACTATTTGCTAAACCATACCACATTAGATGATATATGGAGAAATAAAAAAAAGATGACTATGAAAAAAACACTAACATTATCTTTATTAGCAATCTCACTTTTGACAATGGGCGCACAAGAGCTGCGTGCGCAGAGCCGTTACCGAACAGCATTAGGGCTGGGCATCGATGTCGGAGATGGCCCAACACTAGTAGGACCACAGATCAAGCATTTCTTTGACGGCACGAATGCCGGTAATGCACAGGTGCTATTTGGCGATGACATAACAGTCTTGGGCGTAGACTATTCCTACAATCAGGCCATCCGTGGCACAAATGGATTAAGCTGGTATGTAGGTGTTGGTCCACAATTGGCTTTTGTAGATCGGGGCCGCTGGTGGTATGACGACGATGACTGGCGTGACGATGACGAGACCTATTTCGCCCTTCGGCCAGCAACTGGCTTGGAGTTCAAAATCCCTTCTGCTCCATTAGCTTTCCATTTCGACTGGAAGCCGTGGTGGAACCTTACACATAGCAGCCATTTTGAACCCGCACGTTTTACATTAGGTTTTAAATTCACATTGAAATAGAATCGGTAGCGATATATTTATCGTTCGATACAATGGGATAAAGAAAGACAGCACGTCGGTCTTTATCCCATTTTGACTTTAAAGGGGGAGAGAAAAATCAGTCCGATACCCTTACTCAAAACTCTGATAACGGTTTAGCAGTTCCCGAGAAAAAAGATTTCATCCCAGATTGTTGTGGTTTCGTCACAATTGCTTGATAGATGCGCTGTCAATCCCTAACCTTGTACCATCAAAAGCAAAAATATGAAACTACAACGCATCGAACTCATTTTGGCCTCTGCTATCTATTTATTTGCCTTGGCATTGATTTATAGCCATGCCCTTCGATATCAGGACAGGGTGATGACCATTTCCGAATTGGGTGTGGCAACACTGATGTATCTGGCATTTATCGTGTTTTCAATCCTGATTGTCCCCCGTACATTCCGCAAGCGACAAGTCGAGGTCGGATTGATTTGCACCTGTCTACTATTCTTCTTTGTTTGGTTCGGATTGGCCACTTGCATCTATCTTATCCGGCAGGAAAAAACAGTTTGGGATTATTTAATGAGAGAAATGTCACTCGGAATTGCCACCGCCACCTTTTTCGTCCTTATAGCCTACGAATCCATCAAGCGGGGCATACGTTACGTGCAAGGGAAGGATAACCCCTTAATCTGGAGAATCGTCAGGGAATCCCTGCTCGTCGTGGGTGGGACGTTGATCATATTTGTCATGATGATAAACCTTCAACAGCCGGCAATGGCCGCATTTTGGATGACATCTAGTCTATATCTGTACATACTTTACGCCTTGTGTACGTATTGGATCATTCCAAAATATCAAAAAGACAAAAGCGAGTTCAGCAGATTACTCATCACAGCTATATTTTTATCCTTTTTCACCTATGTTCCTTTTGGAGCACTATTCATGCAAATGGCACATGTTGATTTTGGAATTTACCTATTAATCTGGATCGGGCTTAATATCTTTGCATTGCCATTGATTTATTATTATTTTACGGTACAGAAGAATCGGCTTTCACAATTATTGGATCTCAAGATCGAACTGGGACATACGTCCGCTGGTTTGCAATTCCTACGATCACAAATCAATCCGCATTTTTTATTCAACATCCTCAATACCCTCTATGGAACCGCCTTACAGGAAAAGGCAGAAAAGACGGCCAATGGTATACAAAAACTGGGAGATATGATGCGATTCATGTTGCACGAGAACAATCAGGACAAAATCTTGCTGGCAAGGGAAATCGAATATCTGCACAATTACATCGATATACAATTGCTTCGCACCGAATCTTCTTCCGACATTACCGTGGAATATAACATACAGGAATCTATAGGCAATCAATATATAGCTCCTATGATACTGATTCCTTTTGTGGAAAATGCGTTCAAACACGGCATCAGCCTCCAAGAGAAATCATGGGTGAAACTTAGTCTGAAAGAACAAGATGGCGTGCTATTCTTTGACATCCATAACAGCATTCACCGGAAAAACACTTTAGATCCGGAATCCCGCCGATCGGGAATCGGATTGGAGAATGTACGTCAACGTTTGGAACTCCTGTACCCCGATCGTCACGAATGGTCTGTTCGAGAAGCAGCCCAAGATTTTTATGTGCACTTGACTATTCACTTGTAATAGCAGGCTTGATTAACAAATAGGCTCCCATACAAATTTAACCCAAACATGATGACAAAAAACATCCTTTATCGCTATTTCACCTTTTTGTGCATATTGGCCAACTTAACCCACAATCTGCACGCACAATCAGTAGATTTAAGAAGTAACAAAAACCTTGTTATCAACCAAATATTCGCTGGTCAAACCCTTAAGAACTATACCTCTCAACAATTGGACAGCTTAATACGTAAGCTGTGGTCTGAACGCGATTCTCTATTCGAGCAACACCAGAACGGCCCTAAACCATGCATAGATATTCCTTATTATTACGCTTCATGTATGTACGACATATCCTTAATGATCCGTACGAAACTCACCGGTAGCGAACCATGGAAACGTTTGATGGATGAAGTAAAGGAAAGAACACCCCTTCCAAGATCGGAAGATCTGGAACAGTCCGTTTGGGCTGCCCGATATCTCGATGTCTATGTAGACAACGCGCTGACCGACGCATTTTTAGAAACCCGTACAAAAGGCGATTCCTATCTTTCCGATTTGTTGCAACAACCGCTAGATACACTTAAACAATTGGCAGGTGCATACGGCGAGCGCATTTTGGGCGGTTTCCTGGCCAAGCATGTACTGCATTCCGAACTGGCAGCTTTCTACCTAGAAGGGCATCTTAAAAAGAGCATAGCCAATAAAGAGCTGATTCCGGCAAAGCTTTACCTAACCGAATTCGAGCGGTTGTCTGCATCAGGTCCACGTCGCCTTTCCGGATATCGCATACAGATTGCTGCGCTGGAAAAATCTATTGCCGTGGCCCGCGAAAATCCGAAGATTGTGTTTCTGGATCATTCTGAAGAAATCGAAACCCTTGCGGAATTGATTGACCCTTTTCACGGAAAAGTTGTATACCTCGACATTTGGGGAAGCTGGTGCGGTCCCTGTGTAGCGGAAATTCGGGAACATGTTCCGGTGCTAAAGGAACGCTTTCGGAAGAACGCTGACGTGGTCTTTTTGTATTTGGCCATGGAAAGCCCTCAAAACATGGACAAGTGGAAAGAATTTATCTATGGAAACCAATTGGAAGGCCATCACATAGTTATGACTGATACCAAAATCGAATCCATCTGGGTGAAGCTGTTGGGCACAGAAAACGTACCGAGGCGCTATCCCTCTTATTTTGTATTTGATCGTAGTGGGACATTGCAACTATCGGATGCCTTACGGCCAAGTGACGGAGAAGAATTATATTTGCAATTGGAATCTGTATTGGCAATTCCCCAAAAGAAAAGCAATATGGCCCTTAGAAAGGACTAAATTAGAGTATTAAATGATCAAATCCATAGCCATTGATGACGAACCATTTGCTCTTGAAGTAATCAAGAGCCATGCTGAGAAAGTGCCTTTTCTAAAATTAGAAGGTACTTTCACCAATGCTTTCGATGCATTGGATTACCTGTCTACCCATCCTGTCGACCTCATTTTCTTGGATATCAAGATGCCGGACATCTCCGGCATCGATTTTTACGATAGCTTGCCCCCAAGCCGAAAACCACAAGTAATCTTTACGACAGCCTACTCGGAACATGCTGTTACGGGCTTTGATCTGGATGCTTTGGATTACCTTTTGAAACCCTTTCATTTCAATCGCTTCTTGAAAGCATGCAACAAAGCAATGGAATTTCTATCGTCGGAAACAAAGCAATCTACTCCCGAACACATCTTTGTCAAGAATGGCAACGAGTACATCAAAATAGTCTTTGAAGATATTGCATATGTGGAAGCCACAGGCAACTATGTCAACTTCGTACTGCAAGACCAACAGATCATGAACCGTATGACCATCACAGAATGTCAAAATCTGCTGAAAGAACCGGATTTCGTCCGAATCCATCGGTCGTTTATGGTTGCCGTGAACAAAGTGCAGAAGATCGAGCGACACCAACTGACGGTCAACGGCCATATCCTTCCTATAGGGAGTTCGTTTTCGGACATACTACAAAAGTTGGTCATTCCCTAAATCCTTTTTATAGACAAATAATCAATCATCCAATCCTTTTCCTTCTAATATTTTTTGATAATACTTCTCTATTCTTTTTATTCGAGTAGCTGCTTGTTTGGCTTGAGAAAAGTAAAACAAATATCCTTTTTGCCTACCAGGAGTCAGGGAATGGAAAGCACCCCGTAGCGTTGCATCTTCGTCCAATGCTTTTTGAAACTCTTCTGGAACAGGGTAATCCGATACTTTTTTCATTTCCACTTTCTTTCCTGATTTTTCAATTTCAATCGCTTCTTTGATATAATCCTTAATGACAGATTGCAATTTTATGATTTGTTCGACATTGGTAAACCTGATTTGCCTTGCCGATTGTACATTTGCCGTTTGCTGTATTAAGATGCCTTTTGTAT
>JBEBRE010000088.1:0-13430 GCA_040394995.1 Sphingobacterium wenxiniae | reverse complement strand
TTTATCCTTATTCCAAACCTCGCCTTTACTTTTCGTCCGGCAATAGGATAAACTTAAACAGCTTATCTTCTTGCAGATATTTGTTGGCCACTTCTTTCACGGACTCTATGGTGATTTTATCCAAATCTTGGAGATAGCGTGTAATATATGTTGGATCTTCGTCACGCTGGTAAGCACCGGATATTTGACTCATCCAAAAACGGTTCTCTTTCAATGAAAGTTCCAACTGGCGCCTTTGCTCGATTTTGAATTTATCCAGATCGGAGGCCAATGGACCGTTTTGCTTTACTTTGTTAATTTCGTCCAAGGCGGAATTGATCAACGATTGGTATTTATCCACACCCGTGCCAAACGACACGGTAAAACTATATCTTCCCTTCGGATATTTGGACGTATTGGCACGGGCTCCCGTTCCGTATACACCACTTTCATCCTCGCGCAGGCGCTCGATCAGTTTGTAGGAAAGCACGCTTTCCAAAGCATCCATATTCAGGTTTTCGATTTCGTTATAATTATAATCGCCATAGTAGGTCAGCACGGTCGATACTTTTTCCTCTTGGCCTTTGTGGACAACTTTTTCAAAACCCTTGGCAGGTTCATATATGCCTAGGTCCTTGGCTTGTTCCTTGCGTTTTAAGCTTGGCAGCGAAGCAAGGTACTGCTCCAGATAGGGTTTGATTTCCTCTTCGGTAAATGAGCCTACAATAGTAAACACAAAATCAGAGGCATCCGCAAAGCGTTCTTTGTAGATGTCGAGCGCACGTTGCTGATTAATCTGCTTCACGCCTTCTTCGGAAATCGGCACACGGCGGATATTGCCGTTATAGAGGCTTTCCATTACGGTTTTGCTGAATACAAAGCTCGGATTGCTTTCACGATTGGCAATCATGGACAAGTTCTTGGTGATGGTGCTTTGGAAAACATCGTCCTCAATACGTGGTTCAGTGAAATAGCCATAAATCATCTCAAATGCCGTTTGTAGCCCTTCCTTGTCCGAATAGCCGGAAATACCTTCACTTCTTTCATTTAGATACGGACTGATGTTGACATTTTTTCCGGTCATGTATTTTTGCAGTTCGATGGTATTCAACTGTCCAATGCCACTACTGTTTACCAGACTGGAAGCATGGGAGGCCGAATAATAGTCTTGGTCGCTATAAAGGGAAGTCCCACCGGGGCTATAGGCACTAATCAGTATCTCGTCGTTTTTGAATGTGGTTGGTTTTAAAACCACTTTCACGCCATTGCTCAGCACCAATTCCTTAGCTTCGATAGGCGCAATGTCTTTTGACGAGGCGATGGTTCCCTTAGTCGGTTCCTTGGAAAGCAAAGGAAGGTCAGATACTTTGTCCTCGTATGCCGTGATTTGCTCGGACTCCACTTCGTTGAACCAGGCAACGGTCTTGGCTTCGTCTGGGAGAACATCTTTTTCCTTATCGGGAGCCATAATGATGATATCCCGATTGCTATCCACATAATATTGTTTTCCGATAGCCTCCACTTCCTTCAATGTAAGCGTCGGCAATAGCTGTTTGGTGAGTTGATAGGAGTCCTCATCGGACAAGGCAGGGCTGTCATCTAAATAGTAATCAAGATAACGGTTTACATAGCTGTCCGATTTTTTCTTATCGCGCTCGATGTAGGCCGTTTCGTTGTTCTTTTGGATGGCACTTACTGCCCGTTCAAATTCGGAAGTGGCAAAACCGTGCTTTTGTACCCGTTCCAATTCGCGAACCAGCGCTTTGAATCCATTTTCAAATTCGTTGGGTTTGGCGACGAAAAAGGCATTGTACGCATCTAGTCCCGCTAAGAATCCGCCTACGCCAACACTGGCTTGGATAAAAGGCGGATTAGCTGATTGTCCTAACTCGCTTAGGCGTGCGTTTACCATCCGGTTGTAGATGGACTTCAGCAGTTGCCTCCTGAAATCTTTCACCGTTTTTATTTTCTCTTCGGGATGTTTAATGGTGATTTGGCCAACCGTATAGGTCATTTCGGGATCCGTAACGGCGATGAACTGGTTTTTGTTCAGTAGAGGCACCTTGTGCTCTACGCGTTGGGGTGGATTCGCAGGTGTCTTTAAATCCGAAAACAGCCTTTTTACTTCACTCTCCATTTGGTCCACGTCAATATCACCTACGATAATGATGGATTGGAGGTCGGGACGATACCAATCCTGATGAAACTTACGGAGCTCCTCGTAAGGGAAATTGGTGATGATTTGTTCTGTTCCGATGGGCAGACGGTTGGAATAGATCGAATTGTTGAGCATGATGGGCAGATATTTGTCCCGCATGCGTTGCGCTGCGCCTCTACCGCCCCGCATCTCTTCCAGCACAACGCCACGTTCCTTGTCGATTTCCTCATCCGTTAGCAGTGCGTCCTGTGCCCAATCGCGCATTACCTGCAGGCCGTTTTTCAGAAGCTCCGCGTCGTCTGACGGGATGGGCAACTGATAAACGGTCTGGTCAAAGCTGGTATAGGCGTTTAAGTCGCTTCCAAAACGGACTCCTGCTTTTTGCAAATAGTCGATCAATTCATTTTTTGGAAAATGTTTCAACCCGTTGAAGTTCATATGCTCCATGAAGTGGGCTAGGCCCAATTGGGATTCCGTTTCGAGAACTGACCCAACTTTGGTCGCCAAATACATGGTGACACGGTCCTTTGGCTCTACGTTCTTACGGATAAAATACTGGAATCCATTCTGCAATTTACCAGTTTTCACTTCATTGTCAAACGGTAACGGTGTATCCCACGATAAGGTGTCTTGCAACAGCACTTCCCGTGCGTCGGGATTCATGATCCAAGGCGACGCCTCCACGCTGTGTGATAATGCAGGCAATAGAAAAGCCAATGCTATGGGTTTAATATTTTTCATTATTGTTTCGTTTTGTTCGTTAATTGGCATAAACCTACGAAATTTTCATATATTATAGGTGTCCATCGACAATAATTTTATTTGTTTTCGTCTCGCGTTGTACTTCGCTCTTCCGGTTGATGCCTTCACAAATCAGGGCATTGAAGAGGCATGGTTCTTGTCTGTTTTTTAACGTCTTTGGATAACCCTGCAAACTTTGTGTATATTCTCCTCTATAAAATAATTCTTCAATGGCAGAGAGCGAAATGAATTCATTTTATATGCTCACGCAATTATATTGCATATAAAAGTGAATTTATTTAGGTTTGTGATATGAAGTGGGATATGGCCAAACGGGATTTTAAGCGCTATCTGCAATTGGAGCGTGGACTGTCGTCCAATTCCATCAATGCCTACCTAAACGATGTCCGTAAATTAGAAGCCTATTGTTCTTATAAAAATCTGGTGCTACAAAACATTCAGACAAAGGATATCCAGCAGTTTCTCGTATTTGTCAACGAATTCCATATTTCGCCTTTCACGCAGGCGCGACTTCTGTCGGGGCTGAAGACGTTTTTTAATTTTCTGCAACTGGAATACCAATTGGAGAAAAATCCCACGACACTTATCGAATCCCCCCGCCTAAGCCGTAAAATTCCAAGTGTGCTAGACATCCACGAGATCGAGACATTGATCGCGGCTATAGACCTGTCCACCTTGGAAGGGATGCGCAATAAGGCAATTTTGGAAATGCTCTACGGATGCGGATTGCGTGTTTCGGAGCTGGTGAACCTGAAAATATCCAATTTGTATCTGGACGTAGAATTTATCAAAGTGGAGGGAAAGGGCAATAAAGAGCGTCTCATTCCCATTGGTCAGCATGCGCTCAAATACCTAAAGATGTACCTGGAAGAGGTACGTGTGCATTTTCCGGTGAAACCTGGATTTGAGGATGTTGTTTTTCTCAATCGTCGTGGAGCTTCACTGAGCCGTGTGATGGTTTTTATCGTGATAAAGGATTTGGCTAAAAAAATAGGACTGCAAAAAGAGATTAGTCCCCATACCTTTCGGCATTCCTTCGCTTCCCATTTGGTGGAGGGAGGGGCAGACTTGAGAGCCGTGCAGGATATGCTGGGCCACGAAAGTATCACCACGACCGAAATCTATACGCATATCGATAAAGAGTATCTACAATCTGTTATTACCCAGTACCATCCAAGGGCTTAAACCAAAGACACCTCAATATTGTAAACGCAACTTTGTAATATTTAATTTGCAATACTGTTGCACTTGTAGTATCTTTGCTCCTCGATTAGGATGAGCCGGGTCATAAAACATATTGTATTGATTTTTGCATTGTGTGCGGTAGTATGTGCGAATGCCTTGCAGTACACACACGACGTCTCGCATCACGATTGCGAATCGGCCTGCGATTCAAACAACGACCATGCCGATACCTGTTCCCTGTGCTGGTTTGTTTATCACCAGATCTTATCAGATGTTCATCTGGATGTGGTTTTTATAGAACCTTACGTCCAATCGTTTTTGGTCCATGAGAACGATCGCTATACCGCATTTTTACCCTTACCTTTAGTCCATCAGGAAAGCAATAAGGATCCCCCATATTTCCTTGCATAAAGTTTTATTTGCCCTGGCCGGGGAGATACTATGCAGTTGGCATCTTTAGGGCAGGCAGTTTCTGAATCCACTTTGTATTATATACCATATCGGTTATTTTGATGATAAAATACCTTATTGCGGTAGGCTATCTATGTTTGAGTTGGCATATCGCAATAGCACAGCAACCGTGCGCCATCCATCTGTCGGGCATTGTTCAATCCACAGAAGGGGAGCCTATATCGAATGTGATCATTCGCGATCCGAAAGGAAAGCGGGCCCTTCAATCTGGAAATAACGGTCGGTTTGAGATATCAGGGCTTTGTTCTGGCCCAATTGCGTTGCAATTGGAACGCTTGGGTTATAAAAGCCGTATATATACCTTCGATCTTTCGAGGGATACGTCGGTTGTGCTCATGTTGCAACCCGATCTCATCCATATCCAGGATGTGGAAATCACGGGCAAGCAAACAGGCTCTATGTCCGGGAGTTTGCATAGACTTTCGGGAGAGGCATTGGCCGAACGAAAAGGGACTGTGCTTGCGGATGCGCTTACGGGCATATCGGGGGTGTCCACCATTGGAATGGGGAGCTCGATTGTAAAGCCTGTTATCAATGGCCTGCATAGCAATAGGATTTTGGTCCTTAATAACGGTATACGGCAGGAAGGGCAACAGTGGGGCGTGGAGCATGCTCCTGAAATCGATCCTTTTGTCGCTGACCGATTGGAAGTCATCAAAGGTGCACAGGGCGTGCGTTACGGTGCGGATGCATTGGGCGGTGTGGTGTTGGTGACGGCGGACGATATCCATATGGATAAGGCTATTGCAGGGCAAGTAGATGTGGTGGGACAATCCAACGGGCAGGGCATAACACTCAACGCTTCGTTGGAAGGCAGTGTCCGAGCCGTTCCACATCTGGGCTGGCGCATACAGTCTTCAGGCAAGAAAATCGGCAACTATAAATCGGCTGATTATTATTTAGGCAATACGGGTGTCCGGGAGTGGAACTATTCTGGGACCTTGCAATATGCCCATAAGAAGAATAAGTTGGAGGCCTATTATAGCCGGTTTTCGACCCAGTTAGGGATTTTTGCAGGCGCACATGTGGCCACGGTGGAAGATATCCAAAAGCGTATAGAGAACGGACGTCCGTTTGAATCCTATCCGTTTGGCTACGGCATTCGTGCACCACGCCAGACGGTTTCGCACGACTTGGCAAAGATTCTGTGGCAACATCAGTTTGATGCAGACAGAAGCCTGGAAGCACAGTATGGTTTTCAGCGCAATCATCGTAAGGAATTTGATTTGCGTCGCGTGGCTTCGGACGAGATTCCTATGGCCGATATGGTATTGACTACGCAAAGCCTGGACCTGGTGTACAAGCACGGGAACAGCGCATGGGGTATCCAATCTGTTGTGCAGGTTAACAATAATACGCCGGGAACAGGAACCACACCCATCATTCCCAATTTTGACAATCATACTGTAGGAATGTTTGGTAACCATCAGTTCCATTTCCATAAACTGCACGTCGAAATGGGGGCGCGGTATGATTATCGGTATTTCGATGTGGCCGGCTATCGGTACGATTATGCTCATCCGAATGAGGATGGCGGACTGAACCAGTATTTGCTGACGGATAATAAGCGATTCCATAATGCTTCGGGAACTGTGGGCATATTGTATCACATCTTGCCACAGTTCAATTGGAAAAGTAATATCGGCCTGGCGTGGCGGGCTCCTTCGGCCAATGAGCTGTATAGTGACGGCGTACACCACGGTAGTGGTACCTATGAAGTGGGCAATCGGAATTTAGTGAGCGAAAAAGGCGTGAAATGGGTGAATACCCTGCTTTGGAATACGGAAAAGTGGAATGCGGTACTGGATGTATATGCACAGATGCTTTATGACTATATCTATGCACAACCAAATCCGGATTCGGTGAGGCAAACCATAAGGGGTACTTTTCCACTGTTTGCCTACCAGCAGCATGATGCTTTTTTCTTCGGAACGGATTTGAGCCTGTCATATGCACCCAGTGAACAATTTCGGTATGATTTAATCGCTTCCTTGGTGAGGGCTAAAAACACGACACTCAACAGCTATTTGCCCTATATCCCATCCGATAGGTTCACTCATGGCATACGGTGGAACATCCCGTTCGTGGGCGATTCCAGACCGTACGTCAAGCTCAGCCACCGTTTTGTGGCATCGCAAACACGCTATGACGTGGGTTCGGACTACAGCAGCCCACCGCCAGCTTATCATCTGTTTGATTTTGTGGCTGGCAAGCAGATCAAGATAGCCACAGAGCGCGATATGCATATTTTATTATCGGTTGACAACCTATTCAATACAGCCTATAAGGACTATATGGACCGGTTCCGGTATTTTGCCCATCAAATGGGGCGCAATGTACATTTAAAATTATCTTATCAATTTTAAAAATTAAAAAGAAATGAAAAAATTAAGTTTAATAGCCGTTTTATTTACGTTGGTATGGGCCAGTTCTTGTTCAAAAGATGACCCTACGCCCGAAACCGATCAAGAAGAGGTCGGCGCCGCACAATTGATTTTTACAGAAGTAGCGCGTGAAGCCCATGGCGATCATTACCATTATGACGATATAGACAATCCGGAGACATTCACGGTTACGTTTTCAAAAGAAGGACTTCCGGAAGTGGGCACGCACCTGCACTTGGAAGAGGGAAAGAGCTACAGATTACAGCTGAAAGCAACTGATTTTGCCGGTAGAGAAACACAGCAGACTTTTGTACAGCGTGCGGATATACACCAAGCGTTTATCTTAGGTGCCTCGGCGGATGTGCTGACGTATGAGTACGCTGACAAAGATGCGGCAGGAAAATCGGTTAATGTCGGTGTAACCGGTTATTTAACCGTCTTAAAAGAGTCAGAGACATTTGTATTGCGTTATGTGATGCGCCACCTTAATCCGGGTGTGAAAGCGAATATCAAAGCTTCGGACTGGAACAACGTAAACTTTGCCCAATTTACCGGAGCGAATGATCTTGATCTAAAAGTAGAAGTGCATTTAGTGGGCGAAGACGGTCATGGACATTAAAAAAACAGCGGTGGGCACATATTTTTTTATTTACGCTTTAAAGTAATGTAAAAAGTATTATTTTTGCCACCGAAGTTCCCGTAGTTCAATGGATAGAATTTCAGATTCCGGTTCTGACGATGTGGGTTCGACCCCCGCCGGGAACACATGCGAAAAAGGTAGTTGGATAACAACTACCTTTTGTTTTTTTAGGCCTTTTAAATGTCGTTTGTCCTGTCGCCTTTTTTTCCCTCTATCGAATCCGAATCATCTTCTTTTGGAATATCTTCGGACTCGTTTATCTCCTTATAGGTCATTACCGTTTTTTCTGGGACATTGTCGGTTTCCGTTTTTACATCTACCTGTATTTTCTTGGTGTTTTTCGGTTTCCGAACGACACCCCATTTCATTAAAAGTTCCTGTGTGGAGTTTCGTTTGAGGTGTTCTTTTTCAGGTTCACCTATCAAGAAGCCAAAAGCCTCCATGGAAGGAATGGCGTCAAACAGGACCTTAATGGTAGCGGTCAGTGGCAAAGCCAAGATCAACCCAGCCAAACCAAAGAGCATACCACCCAATAAAATGGCAATGATGGCCATCAGCGGATTGATGCTTACTTTACTGCCAACGATATTAGGTGTAATGATGTTTCCTTCCAAAAACTGCACCACCTGAAACCACGCAATCACTCCTACGGCATACCAAGCACTGTCTTTTACGGCAAGGGCGAATAAAGCAGGTAAGATAGAACCAATGGCGATACCGATATAGGGTAACAGCATCAAAAGCGAGGCCAGTGAACCAAAAAACCATGCATAGTCAATGCCCATTGCCATGAGTCCCACAGTGTTCAGCACAGCAACGATACCCATCACCGTGATCAAGCCAACCAGATAACTTTGGACAACTTCATAGATCTTGTTCAACGTCTCGTGCACCTTGGATTTAGGAGCATTCTTGAAGGATTTAAAAAAGAATTCGCGGAAAAAGTCCCTATAATACAGCAGAAAAAAACTAAATAACGGTACCAATACTGCACCGGCCAAAATATTGCCGATCGAGCCAAATGCGGCGGTAACCATGCTTCCTGCTCCTGAAAGCAACTTATTGCCTTGATCTTTCAACTGATCGACCATTTCACTTCGCTGTATGCCGAAAGTACCTTCTATCCAGTCTTGAAAACGGTCAAATACAGAAAGAACTTTTTCTGTAATAGCAGTGGCGTCTTTTCCGATAATAATACTTTGATGCACAATGAACCAACCGATGGCTGAGATGATGGCAATCGCTATAATCACCGAAAGTATAGACGCAAATGCTTTGCCAAGACGCAACTTCTCAAAGAGTCTCGCTAACGGGTAGAGAGAGATAGAAATCAGTATTGAAAACAACAAAGGAAGTAACACGCCTTGCGAAAAGTACATTAACCCCAAAATCAATGTTAAAGCTACTAGACTGGAAGCTAAGCTTAAGGAATACGGGAATTTTTTAGATGAGTTTTCCATGATACAACAGGTTGTAAAATATGATTGAATAACGATTAATTCACGGTTTTGTTTTTCGTGTTCCAGTACAAGATATAAAAAAATGCAAGCAATATGATAAAACTGTTGGCTATAAAAATATGGGGTATTTTCCAAATGACGTCATGATAGATATATCCAGCGAGCAACGCACCCCCACCAATACCGATTTCCAGAGCGATATACATGGTGGCCATGGCCTTTCCCCGATGTTGGGGCAAACTGAGATCGATAGTCCAGGCGTTGACAGCCGGCGAGAGGATGCCCCCTCCAATACCGTAGATGACGGCTCCCCAGATCAATCCCTGTACCGAACTGCTGAGCCCGAGAAACAATACGGAAACGGCGAGAATCACGATGCCTACCAGCATAACCCTTATCCTGCCATACCGATCGGCCATCTTGCCCGAAAAAAAGCGTATGCCTATGGTAGCCAGCGTGTAGGCAGTAAAGAACATTCCCTTGTTCGCAATGCCCAAATGTTCGCTCCAATCGGGAATAAGCGTCAAGATGGTGCCGTAAGCCGTGTAGGAAAGGAGGGTAACGATAGCCGCAGGCAAGGCACGCCATTCGATGATTTCGTGTTTTTGTACCTGTAGTAAACGTAACGAAAACCGATGTTTGTTCTGTAAGGTTTCCTTCATGTTCATTACAATGATAATGGACAGTATGGCGAACAGTGAAGAGGTATAAAACATGAGGTCTATCCCATAGTTTTGAGCGATAAAACTGCCCAAAGCCGGACCAATGGCGCTACCGATGCTGAAAGCCAATCCGTGCATACCCAAGGCTTCACCCCATCGATTGGGAGGAATGATGTCGGCGACATAGGCGGCAGTGGCTGTGGGCTTAAATCCGGTAGAGAATCCGTGGATCAACCGAAGAAAAAAGAACCCTGCAATGGAGCTGATAATAGGGTAGAGGAAGCCACATACGAAACAGACGATCGAGCCGATGGCCATCACCGGGACGCGGCCCCATTTGTCCGTTAGCTTCCCGCTGAAAGGTCGGGAAATACCGGCTGTCAAGGTGAACAGCGCAATGATTAGCCCCTTGTGTTGGCCTCCGCCCATTTGGCTCAAATGATTCGGAAGTTCGGGGATGATCATGTTGAAGCTTGCGCAGAAAAGCAGGGAGCTGAGGCATAAAAGTATAAAAGGAAGGGTATAAATCGACTTGGTCGAATCCATGGATAAATTTTTTATCGTTTTTTACGCCACAGACGATGTCGCCGAGGCATCTATCGATCAGTGTTTTGATAATTTTTGTCGGGCGATTTCTGAGCAGAAAACAGTAGTAGCGATGGCAACATTTAGCGACTCGGCTTGCCCGATGCGTGGAATGGTAACGGCATGATCTATTTTTTCCATCATCTCGCGGCTTATGCCATTTCCTTCGTTACCCATGATGATGAAGCCGGCATTACCAAAATCCGTTTCGTAGACCGAATTGCCCTCCAGTAATGCGCCATATATCGGCATTTTGCCCATTTCCAGAAAAGGATCTAAATCGGTGTAGTGTACGTGTATCCTGGCGAGCGAGCCCATAGTAGCCTGTACCACTTTGGGATTGTAGGCATCTACTGTGCCTCTGGAACAGATAATGTTCTTAAGGCCAAACCATTCTGCCGTACGGATAATAGTGCCCAGATTACCCGGATCCTGCACGTCATCCAGTACCAGGCAATGTTGTGACCGCACGGAATCCCAATGGATGTGGTCAGTGGTTGGCAGATGCACCAATGCCAATACGCCCTGTGGCGTGTTTAGTACTGATATTTTTCGGATTTCCGCATCCGAAACCTCTGTATATTTTAATTTTTGCGGTAAATTGCCCATTTTTGCGAAAGCATCAGCAGTGGCATACAGGCTATGGACATGGTATTCCGAAGAGATAAATTCCAGGACCGATTTAATGCCTTCGACCATAAAAAGACCGTGCTGTTTGCGAAATTTTTTGTGCTGCAAAGACGTTATAAGACTGATTTGCGCTTTTGATAACATGTCTTAAATGATTAAGAAATATAGTTTTTTTGCTTTTGCAAGTATAACGCTTTTGTTGCTATTTTTTGCATCCTGTCGGTCCGCAAAATACTTGGAGGAGCATCAGGCCTTGGTAACGAACATTGATCTGAATGGCATTCCAGCTGATTTAAAGGAAAGCGCCTCTTCCTACATTTCCAATGAAATAAAACCAAATTCCCCTTTGAACCTTACGATTTATAATCTCTTCAATACCCGAGGTGGGAAATATAAGCGGGATGGTATACGGAACGTAGGAGAAGCCCCCCATATTTTGGACTCGTCTTTGGTTGATTTATCCTCCAAGCAGGTTAACCGCTATCTGATGACAAAAGGCTATTTCAACGCTGTGGTCTTACCCGAGGTTTTGGTGCAAAATAAGAAGGCAAAGATTGCGTTTAACGCTCAAATCGGGGTTCCTTATTTTATTGATAAGATCACTTATACGGCTCAAGACTCGGCAGTTCAACGGATATACGAGAGAGAAGTCCGACCTACATCTTCTGTGAAAACCGGAAGGCAGTTTGACAGCGGGAATTTGCTAGAAGAACGAGAGCAACTTTATTTTAAACTCCGAGAGTACGGATATTATGATTATGTGAGGCAGTATATGCGTGTGGGGGTGGATACCAATGCCACTCGTTATAAAACCAATCTCCATTTTGAAATCCAAAACCCGGAAAGCACACCACAACATGTGGTTTATGAAATTGACAGTGTCTACGTAACGATTCAAGCACCAGATGGTTATGTTGGCAAACGCATACCGCGCTCATATGTGGATACCAATCTGAATATAACGTTTCATGACCAAACCGGACGTTTTCGATTAAGCCCGCTATCGAGGTATATGTACATTCGTTCAGGCAAAAAATATAATATCGCTGAAGAAAATAATTCCTACGACCGCTTATATGAGATGAATGGGTTTCGTAATGTGCGAATTGACTACGAAAAGGTGGATTCGAATAGATTGCATGCTTACTATCTTCTTATACCACGACCGGTGATGGCCAATCAAGTGGAAGGGGAATTTATATTCAGTTCGGGAATGAGCGGATTCAATGTAGGAAATACATTTTCCCATCGCAATGTGTTTGGTGGAGCGGAACAATTGGAAGTAAAATTGCGCTATGGCGTTTTGTTTGATCCTCGATTACCGGGGAACCTCAGTCATAAGATTTTTAATAACGATTTTCAAGTAGGCGTGAACCTTATCATTCCGAGGCTCATGACACCTTTTGAACATTCGAGTCAAGGGAAATACGGCCTGCCGCGTACAACATTTTCCACCAGTCTGCAACTTTTTCAACAAGATCAAACCTATTCCAATCGGTATTTGACCAATTCATTAAACTATGTATGGTTCAATTCAGAATATACACAACATAGTCTGACACCTGTCTCTGCAGAATATAGAGTAGGTCGTTTGAACGCAAATTTTGCCAATGAATTGATAAACGAAGGGTATTGGCTATATGTAAGAAGTAATAACAGGGAGTATTTTGGTCTTGGGGCACAATATGCTTATACGTATAATGCAAAGCGTTTGTTGCGTTTGGAGGACTTCAATTATTTTAGAGGAGGGTTGGATCTCAGTGGCAATCTATTGGGTTTGACAAGCCATATTTTTAATTTTAGTCGAAATACTGACGGCGAACGTCTGTTATTCGGTGTCCCTTATCTGCAATATGCTAAAGCAGAGCTGGACTATCGGTGGTATAAATACTTTGGCGGAAACCGACAGTTTGTGATTCGTATGAACGGAGGCATTGCAGTGCCGTATGGGAACAATTCGAGTTTGCTGATTTTTGAAAAAAGTTTTTATAGTGGCGGGATGAACGGTATCCGTGCCTGGCAGGCAAGAACGTTGGGCCCGGGGGCATACAATAGGGCAGGCCTGAACGAGAGCTTGCGCCTGAATCTGCGCAATTTGGATCAGTTGGGGGAAATCAAACTGGAAACAAATGCCGAATATCGGTTTCGCCTGCTGAACCGCTTTTTGGGCGCAAGGCTAAACGGTGCAACATTTGTGGACGCCGGAAATATCTGGCGTTTGAAAGAGAACGAGCTGAACCCCGGTGGAGAGTTTCGGGCGGATAAATTTCTGTCGCAGATTGCCATTGGTACCGGCTTTGGATTGCGTATGGACATGGACTATTTTGTGATCCGTTTAGATGCGGGGTTAAAAGTGAAGGATCCGCAGTTTGCAGGTGCAAACCAATGGGTGATCAAGGAACTCTTCCATTCGAAAACGTTTAAGAGGGAGTACTATGCTACCCATCGTCCTGATCGGTACAGCTTTATCCAATATAATTTCAGTGTTGGATTGCCTTTTTGAAAAACATCCTT
>JBEBRE010000087.1:0-13447 GCA_040394995.1 Sphingobacterium wenxiniae | reverse complement strand
AAACCTGTTCCCTCTCCTTTGGGGAGGGTTAGGGTGGGGAGAAAATCATTAAACAAAAAGTCCTCTTAGGGGGATTTAGGGAAAAAAATGAATATAGCAATTGTCGGCGTAGGGCTTATTGGTGGTTCCATAGGCCTCCGGTTAAAAGAAACAAATTTTTGCGACAAGATTATTGGCGTCGAAAGAAATGAAACCAATCAAAAGAAAGCATTGCAACTAGGGCTGGTCGACGAGATACAATCGCTGGACAAGGCGTTGCAAAATGCCAAAGCCATTATCCTAACCGTTCCTGTGGACGCGATCTTCAATATGTTGCCAGCGATACTGGATAAGGTCACCGACCAAGTGGTCATTGACATGGGCTCCACCAAATCCAATATCTTACAGCTCATTGCCGATCATCCGAAAAGAGGACGTTATGTAGCGGCCCACCCCATGACAGGTACTGAATATTCTGGTCCGGAAGCAGCCCTTCCCAATCTATTCAAAGATAAGGTGATGGTATATGTAGAGGCTTTCAAATCGGACGAAGATGCGTTTGAACTGGCCGATGTCCTTACCGAGCAACTTGAAATGCAAACATCTTTCATGAATGCCGACGAGCACGACATGCATACGGCCTATGTGTCACATATTTCACATCTCACGTCCTTTGCGCTGGCACTGACCGTTTTGGAAAAAGAAAAATCGCAAGGGAGAATATTTGAATTGGCAGGATCAGGTTTTCAATCTACCGTCCGCTTGGCAAAATCTTCTCCCGATATGTGGACACCTATTTTTAAACAAAACCGGGCTAACGTACTGGAAGTTCTGGAAGAACATATCAAACAGTTGCAAAATCTGTATGACAAACTCGAATCCGAAGACTACGAAGCCTTACATAAGCTCATTAAAAGATCCAACAAGATCAAAAGGATCATCAAATGATGGAATTTAAGGAATTGGAAAATGATTTGGTGAGGCTGATCCCTTTGCGAGAGGAGAATTTCGAAAGGCTGTTTGCCGTGGGCAACGATAAGACCATTTGGGAACAACATCCTGATGTTAACCGTTATACACGGGAGGGTTTCACCAAATACTTTGAGCATCTGATGACAGGCAATATTGCCTATTTCATTGTGGACAAGGTTACTGGTCAACCCATCGGAGCGACTTCTTTTTATCAGTACAATGAAGACCAAAAATCCGTAGCCATTGGCTATACCTTCTTGGCGAAAGCCTATTGGGGCGGCGTATACAACTCGTCTGTCAAGAGTTTAATGCTGGATCATGCTTTTCAATTTGTAGATAAAGTGGTTTTCCACGTACGCGACAAAAACTACCGTTCGCAAGCCGCATTGGCCAAAATCGGCGCAGTGAAGACCGATTCGTACCCAGACGCATATGACGCAGAAGCTTTGCAATTTGTTTATACGGTAGCAAAGCCACGTCCAAACGGTTAAACGTTCTCCGCTCTTCCGCCGGCCCATAACTTGCCAGCTGATTTTACGCCACTATATTGCATAAATGATCTTTCTGCGAAAATTAGCGGTTTCCATCAGCGCTATCAGCAGACGAATAATTCATCTAAAATTAAACCTGAAATTTTAAATAAGTCTGTACCTTTACCTAAAATTTCAATCTTCATGAAAGTATCTTCACGCTGGAATGCTTTACTCTTCATTTTATTTTTGCTCTCATCCTGCAAAACACAACTTTATCCAACGATAAGTAAAGGTCAATACTATCCCATTGACACCACAATAGCCGCTGATACGACCATCGTAAACCATTATCTACCCTACAAAACGGCATTGGAAGCACAAATGAATCGGGTGATCGGCTATTGTGACCTGCATCTCAGCAAAAACCGAGGAGCAGAAAGCCTTGCCGGAAATTTTTTTACAGAGGCACTACTCTGGAAAGGTAAACAGTTGGACCCCGAAGTAAAAGCAAGTTTTGCCACAAAGGATGGTATTCGGTCTGATTTGAAAGAAGGCGACATTACCGTGGGCAATATTTTTGAGATGATGCCTTTTGAAAATGCAGTTACCATACTTACCCTCAAAGGAAGTGACATGTTACGATGGGCTGATTATATGGCTCGAACGGGAGGACAACCTGCCACAGGCATTAAATTAACCATACAGGACAAAAAAGTAAAAGAATTTCTGCTTGACGGTAAACCAATTGACCCCAACGCTACTTACAAATTGGTTACCTATGATTATTTGGCCAACGGTGGCGATTACGTTGATTTTTTTGATCAAGTTGTGGATCGCAAGGATTATACACAACGCTTGCGTGAGACATTGATAGAATATATAACAACATTGACACAACAAGGTAAACACATTCAAGCACAATTAGATGGAAGAGTTCGCATTATACAATAGACGCAATTTTATCAAAAAATCACTGCTGTTAGGCGTTGCAACGACATACAGCGGCATGGCAAGCGCGTCCCCGGCAGATGTAAAACTCACCATCTTGCATACAAACGATGTACATAGCCGAATTGAGCCTTTCCCTATGGACGGATCACGTTATCAGGGAATGGGTGGTGTGGCCCGGCGCAGTACGCTCATCAAGCAAATTCGGCAGCAAGAACAAAACGTTTTATTGCTCGACAGCGGCGACATGTTTCAGGGAACACCTTATTTCAATATGTTTGAAGGGAAACTTGAGTTGGAATTGATGACGAAACTTGGCTATGATGCCGGAACATTCGGCAACCATGAATTTGACAACGGTATTGCCGGTCTTGCCAAGCACTTGGATATTGCCAACTTCCCTTTCCTAACAGCCAATTACGATTTTAGAGGAACGTTGCTCGAAGGGAAAACAAAGGATTACACCATCATTCAAAAACAGGGGTTACGCATTGGGTTAACAGGTGTAGGCATAGATGTTACGGGATTGGTAGACCCCAATGCCCACAAAGGGATGACATACTTAGACCCTATTCCCGTTGTCAACAGGATTGCTAAAATGCTTAAAAAGGATAAAAAATGTGATCTTATCATCTGCTTGTCGCACCTAGGCTATCAATATGAGGACGACAAAGTGTCAGATTTAAAATTGGCCGCTCAAACAAGTGATATTGATATCATTTTAGGTGGACATACCCATACTTTTTTGGATACACCTACGAGAGTCAGGAATTTAGCCGGACAAGACGTATGGGTAAATCAGGTAGGTTTCGCAGGCATTCGATTAGGTCGTTTGGATATTGCTTTTAATAAAAAAACAAGAAAGAAAAATGTACTGGCAAGCCATTATACGATCGATCAAAAGATCGATAAACTCATGAACGTTTAATTCTATTTTCTGTTGAAACGCCTTATTCAGTTATATATCAATTCTTACAAAGGATTATCCAAAGAAGCTTGGTTATTGGCATTGGTCATGTTAATAAACCGTACCGGTTCAATGGTCATTCCTTTTTTGAGTATGTATATGTCTACAGCATTGCACTTTTCAAAGACACAAGTAGGACTTGTCCTTGGGTGTTTTGGATTAGGTTCGGTATGCGGTTCGTGGTTAGGTGGCTGGTTGACGGATAGATTTGGCAGTTTCAAGGTACAGTCGGTCAGTCTCTTGCTCGCCATCCCCATTTTCCTTGTTCTTCCTTATTTCAAAACTTTCGAAGGATTGGCTCCTATGATATTTATTTTGACATTGATTGCCGATACATTCAGACCTGCAAATTCTGTTTCAGTAGCGCGATACGCTAAACCAGAAAACCTGACAAAGGCTTATTCCTTAAACCGGATGGCCGTAAATCTGGGATTTTCCATCGGGCCGGCATTGGGCGGATTTCTGGCCATGATTTCATACAACTGGATTTTCTATGGCAATGCCATTGCGGCATTCGTTGCCGTCCTCGTTTTTGTGTATTTCTTTAAAAATCGGAAAATAAGGACAACGACAAAACCTCTCCTATCCGCTGAAAAAACAAAACAAACAGCAACGCAGGATCGCAATGCCTATCTTGATCTACCGTTTATCGTATTCAACATTTTTTGTTGTCTTTTTTCTATGGCTTTTTTTCAGCTATTGACCACCCTACCTCTGTTCTATAAAGAAGCAAAGGGCATGTCCGAAGGCGCTATTGGACTTCTGTTGGGATTCAGTGGGTTTGTGATCGTGCTGTTCGAAATGATTTTGATACATGGTGTAGAAAGGCGCTTCACGCCTCGGCAGGTCATCATATACGGCACTGCCATTACAGGGCTTTCGTATCTGATGCTCAATGTACCCTTGGGCGTAAGTTGGCTATACCTCTCCATCTTTATGCTCTCCGTGGGCGAAATGCTGACCTTGCCCTTTACAGCCACTATCAGCGCTTCCAGAGCAACGTTAAATACCCAAGGCGCATATATGGGTTTTAATTCATTGGCATTTGCCACGGCCAATATATTCTCTCCCTATTTGGGAACATACGTGGCAGAACATTTTGGCTATCCAACATTGTGGTACAGCGCAGCCTCACTTCTGCTTTTGGTCAGCATTGGATTCAGCTGGATTTTAAAGAAAATGTAGTTTTAGGAACAAAGAATAAGGAACAAGGAGTAAGGATTGTCTTTGTTCCTTGCTCCTTATTCACATAGAGGTCAGCCTATATTCCGTTCATAAGGCACGCGAGTTGCAATAGAACGCCCCAGCGTAATCTCATCCACATATTCCAACTCCCCTCCAAAAGCAATACCACGAGCAATGGTACTGATTTGAATATTGAAATCTTTCAGTTTTCGATACAGGTAAAAGATGGTTGTATCCCCTTCCATAGTAGCGCTCAATGCCAATATCACTTCTTTTATAGCGGTGTTTTTAATCCGGTCAATAAGCGCTTCTATCTTTAAATCAGAAGGTCCCACTCCATCCATAGGCGATATCAAACCACCCAGCACGTGATAAACACCTTGATATTGATTGGTGTTCTCAATAGCCATCACATCCCTCGTATCCTCTACCACACAAATCGTCTGATGATCACGTTTCAATGAGGAGCAAATTTCACAAACTTGGTGGTCGGAGATATTAAAGCAGATTTTGCAGTATTTTATCTGCTCTTTCAATTGGTTGAGTGCCCCGGTAAAACGGGCTACTTCACCATCCGATTGTTTCAACAAATGGAGCACCAAACGCAATGCAGTTTTCTTGCCTACTCCGGGTAAACGACCAAATTCGTCAACAGCTTGCTCCAATAGTCGAGATGAGAAATTCATATTACAAAATTAGGAATATTCATGACAAATCAGCTATTCATCTGTTATCCGCTCACAAAAAAATACGACAAATGATGACAAATGGAAATATATTTTTCTATATTGCCCATAAACATATATCATTCCTTTTAAATAAGTTATTTTAAGAATCTAAAGCTATGCATTATGGTAAAAGATGATAAAATCAGACGTTCATTTGCCAATAAAACCTGGCAGGAAATAAAAGTAAAAGATTCGTGGCAAATCTTTAAGATCATGGCCGAATTTGTGGATGGTTTTGAAAAACTAGCTAAAATAGGCCCTTGTGTGTCTATTTTTGGATCTGCACGCACGCCATCAGACCACAAATACTACGAAATGGCTGTAGAGATCGGACGTCTGTTGGCCGAGAAGGGTTATGGTGTCGTTTCCGGCGGAGGACCAGGTATTATGGAAGCTGCAAACAAAGGATCTTATGAGGCAGGCGGAAAATCGGTGGGTCTTAATATAGAGCTTCCTTTCGAGCAATTCCATAACAGATACATCGACAGGGATAAATTATTAGAATTTAATTATTTCTTCGTAAGAAAGGTTATGTTTATGAAATATTCGCAGGGATACATTGTCATGCCTGGCGGATTCGGCACAATGGACGAGCTATTTGAAGCCATCACCTTAATCCAGACCGGCAAAGTAGCACGATTTCCAATTGTTTTGGTGGGTATAGACTATTGGAAAGGATTGTTCGATTGGATCGAAAAGACCATGTTGGGGAATGCATATATATCTGAAGAAGACTTGAAACTTTATCGCTTTGTGGACACGGCAGAAGAGGCCGCGGAACATATCTTCCGTTTCTACGACAAGTATCTCTTGAAACCAAACTTCTAACAGAAGGCGGATGAAGCGAAAACGGTTTTGCTAAAAGTTACTAAAAAAGTAACGTCCGGGCGGGGAGCACCGGACGTTTACCAAACCAATTATTAACCTAAATTATGAAATTATGAATTCTTGTTTATTGTAATAACGCATTTGTTGTTTGAATATTATGTAAAAAAATACTTTTTTTCATTTTTCATCGTTTTCCCCTATGTATTCCAGTCGACTCGTGAAGACAGGTCTGAGATAAACAGAAACAATAAAGTAAAACCATTTCTGAACCTCACTTGTTAAATTTAATGTGCAATGAATAGGATAATTACCTATATTTATCGGTTGAATGATTTGTTTTGACAAAATACCACGTTTATATGAAAAATAAAATTCCTGCATTTTTAGCCTTGGCAGCTACCTTAACCACTGTAGCGTGCAACAACAATCACGCGGCATCCCAAAAGAATACAACACCCGATACAACGGACAGTGTTTATCCGCCCGTAGAAAAGAATAAAGCAAATACCGACTATCAACCGGCTTTCGAGGGGCAAACCCGCATCGCCGGTGTAAAAACCAGTACGCCATACGGACACACGGTGTTGACGGATAAATTAAAATCTCCTTGGGGTATAGCTGTGCTACCTGACAGCAGACTATTAATTACTGAAAAAGAAGGCACCATGCGTATCGTTGCTGCTGACGGCACCGTCAGTGACGCAATTACCGGCATCCCAAAAGTGGATTCCCGAGGACAAGGAGGTTTATTAGGTCTGACGCTAGACCCTGATTTTTCCAACAACCGGCTCATTTACTGGGTATTTTCAGAACCCGCTAACGGTGGAAACCACACCGCTGTGGCCAAAGGAAAGCTTGCAGCTGATGAAAAATCCATTGAAGAGGCTACAGTCATTTTCCAAGCCTTGCCTACCCATAATGGCACTTTGCACTATGGCGGTCGGATACTCTTCGATAAGCAAGGAAATCTGCTGGTGAGCACCGGAGAACGTTCAGATATGGTCACCAGACCGCAAGCCCAAGATTTAAAGTCGGCTTTGGGTAAAATTTTACGAATAACCAAGGAAGGGAAACCCGTAGCCGGAAACCCATTTGCCAATGATGCAAATGCGCTTGCCGAAATCTACAGCTATGGCCACAGAAATGTCCAAGGGCTGGCTTTACATCCCGAAACGGGCGATCTATGGGAAACAGAATTTGGCCCTCGTGGAGGTGATGAACTGAACCGCGTAGAAGTCGGCAAGAACTACGGTTGGCCAATCATTACCTATGGTTTGGAATATAGTGGAAAAGAGATCGGCAACCCTCCTATCCAGCAAAAAGAGGGATTGGAACAGCCTGTTTACTATTGGGATCCGGTCTTGTCGCCCTCTGGTATGACTTTTTACACCGGAAACGCTATTCCAGAATGGAAAAACAATCTTTTTATCGGAGGATTGAGCAGTACACACATCGCACGTATCGTTATCAAAGACAATAAAGTGGTTGGCGAAGAGCGTCTGTTGGCTACTGAAGGCCAGCGGTTCAGAGATGTTGTCCAAGGCAATAATGAAGAATTGTTTGCCATAACAGATGCCGGAAGATTATACAAAATCAGCAAAAAATAATATCAAAAGAAATTTTAATCATACATGATATCAAAAAAAACAGTCTTTGCTGCGCTATCGTTGATCGTCAGCACACCTATTCTTGCGCAACAAAACCCCGTTTTCCCCGGCTGGTATGCCGATCCGGAAGGCATTGTCTATAACAACGAGTATTGGATATTCCCCACGTATTCTGCACGCTATGAGGAGCAGATATTTTTTGATGCCTTTTCTTCCAAGGATCTTGTGAACTGGACAAAACACCACCGCATCATTGATAATTCCGAGGTAAAGTGGGCTCATAAAGCCATGTGGGCCCCCAGTGTGATAGAGAAAGACGGCAAATACTATTTCTTCTTTGGCGCCAACGATGTGCATGAGGGCGAAATTGGCGGCATAGGTGTCGCAGTCGCAGACAAACCACAAGGCCCTTACAAAGACCTATTGGGAAAACCCCTTATCAACGAAATTGTAAACGGCGCGCAACCCATTGATCAATTTGTCTTTAAAGACAAAGATGGGCAGTATTATATGTTTTATGGAGGTTGGAAACATTGCAACGTTGTCAAATTGAGCGACGACTTCAAAAGCTTAGTCCCTTTTGAAGATGGCACGATCTATAAAGAGGTGACCCCGGAGAACTATGTCGAAGGCCCTTTCATGTTCATCCGCGATGGCAAATATTATTTCATGTGGTCGGAAGGCGGTTGGGGAGGCCCTCATTATAAAGTGGCTTATGCCATTTCGGAATCTCCGTTCGGACCCTTCGAACGCATAGGCACTATTTTGGAACAGGATCCCAACATCGCTACGGGTGCAGGCCATCACTCCGTCATCAAAGTACCCAACGAAGACAAATATTACATCGTATACCATCGTAGGCCTTTGGGAAAAACAGGGGCTAACGAGCGCGAAACCTGCATTGACGAAATGACATTTGACGAGAACGGTTTTATCAATCCCGTAAAAATGACATTTGAAGGCGTAAAGCACGAGCTTAAATAGCAATAAAAAACATCCCCCCAGTTCCGTTATGTGACGGATCGGGGGGGATGTTATCTTATTTATTCTTTTTTGTTTCCACTTCTTCATACAGCACATCATCGCTCCAGCTATCCTTTCTGTCATTCCTGGTAACGATGTCGCAATTCCCCGAACAGCATCCTATATTAAACAACGCCATCAGTGCAAATAGCAACCCAAATACAATAAATCCCCAACCTTCGGATCGTATACCCTCTATCGCTACATATATTCCCAGCACTAACCGGATCCAACGAAACAGGTTCCAGCCTCTCCATATATTTTCTGCCTTCATATCTTCTCTGTTTGAAATAATTGATTACAACATCGTTGTCGGACAAACATAGTCACTTATGTGATATTTGCCCGATTCCTTAATCGCTTTGAAACCTCCCTGAACATCAATGAGATTTTCATACCCTCTTGCTTTTAAAATCGAGATAAAAATCATGGAACGGTATCCCCCGGCACAATGCACATAATAGATCTTGTCTTTATCAATTTCCGAGATTTGACCATTGATATCATCCAAAGGTACATTTTGTGCTCCGATGATATGCTCGGAAAAATATTCGCTCTTTTTTCTTACGTCCAAAACAAACTGTTTAGGATCTTCAGCCATTTTTCCAGACAATTCTTCTACAGAAATAGATTTTATCGTATCCACTTCTTTTCCGGCATTTTTCCAGGTCGCAAAACCGCCTTCCAAAAAGCCAATGGCATTGTCATATCCTACACGTGCCAGCCGAGTGACCACTTCCTCTTCTCTGCCCGGATCGGCTATGATTAAAATCGGCTGCCCGATATCCAACACTAACGCACCAACCCATGGGGCAAAACTGCCGTCTATGCCTATATTAATACTGTTGGGTATAAATCCCATTGCGAAAGACTGTGCGTCTCTCGTATCCATAATCAATGCATTGGTATCATTGGCTGCCGATTCAAATGTTGCAACATCCAGCGCCTGTAAACCTTTATCCAGCACCTGATCGATACTTTCATAACCTTTGCTATTCATCAGCACATTTTCTGGAAAATATGCCGGCGGTGGCATTAGACCTTCCAATACTTTTTCGATAAATTCCTTCTTGCTCATTGGCTGAAGAGCATAATTTGTTTTCTTTTGGTTGCCTAGCGTATCGGTAGTTTCCTTGCTCATGTTCTTGCCACAAGCCGAACCGGCTCCGTGAGCCGGATATACCATGACACTATCTGGCAAAGGCACAATCTTGTTGTGCAACGAGTCATACAGGTATCCTGCTAATTTTTCCTGTGTCAAATCGGCTACCACTTTCTGTGCTAAATCCGGACGCCCCACATCCCCAATGAACAATGTATCTCCGGTGAACAGCGCCACCTCCTTCCCTTGCTCATCAATCAAAAGATAACAAGTACTCTCCATTGTGTGCCCGGGCGTGTGAATGACTTTAATCTGTATATTGCCCACATGCAACAGTTCCCCGTCTCGGGCTATGTGGGCATCGAAATCAGGTTTTGCTGTCGGACCGAAAACAATGACAGCATCTGTCTTCTTGGCCAAATCCAAATGACCACTCACAAAATCGGCGTGAAAATGGGTTTCCAACACATATTTAATCTTTGCGCCTCTTTTTGTCGCCTTATCGATATAAGGTTGCACTTCTCGAAGCGGATCAATCACAGCAGCTTCGCCATTGCTTTCAATATAGTATGCTCCTTGTGCCAGACATCCTGTATAAATTTGCTCTACATTCATCATCTTTTCCTTTTTAATCCATTATAAAAATATAACTAATCCATTATCTATTAAGTAACTCAGGTTACATTATTCATTTTTAGCCTAAAAAAAACCACATATGCATGTTATGCCCATATCTCTTTGATAAGGATATAAATACCCATTAGTAATACAAACCATCCAAAGACTGTCTTTAATTTATCATTGTCTATTTTCCGAGAGAGGAAAATGCCAATGAAAATACCAATAATGGACAGACCGGTAAACGTTGACAACATGGCCCAGTCCATTTGCTGTTCTCCCTGAACATCGCCTATAAATCCTAACAGGGATTTCGCCGCTATTATGAAAAGTGACGTTCCTACAGCCAACCTCATGGGCATCTTCGTGAGCAAAACCAGCGCCGGAATAATCAAAAATCCTCCTCCTGCACCGACAAATCCTGTCAATACGCCGACCAATAGCCCCTCTATCCATATCAGTGGATAATGATATTTTATCGGGTTGGTTTCATCCTTCTGGCAATCTATACATGGACGAATCATGGAGACCGAAGCAAATACCATCACAAGGGCAAAAAGTACCATCAATGCCATGGGCTTTGTAACCTCAAAATCAGCTATCGAGAAAATTGTGTCAGGAACCAGTGGCAACAAATAGGCCCGCGTCAAATATACCGATACAATAGAAGGAATACCAAAAATCAATACGGTCTTGAAATCGACTTTTTTTTGCTGGGCGCTTTGGATTCCCCCGACTAGCGATGTCATACCCACTACAAAAAGAGAATAAGCCGTAGCAAGCACGGGTTGCACCCTCATAACATACACCAAAATTGGAACGGTAAGAATCGAACCACCGCTCCCTACCAATCCGAGCGAAATGCCGACCACTACCGCCAATACATAACCCAATAGTTTTGTTATCTCCATTTTTGAACCGTATAGCGCAAAACTACAATGCTCTTCCAGAAACAACAGTAACAATAGTTACAGAAGGGGTTTGTAAATCATTATTTTTATATATCTTTGTTTTCAGAGGCAATGATGTCTGCCCTGAACCGCCTTAAAAAGCTGATGACGTCTACTTTATTTGAATAATTTCAAACAGTTGTTTTATTGCATAAAGTAAGATGAAATCAGTATTCAAAATATCGTATTCTATATCCAAATGGTTCTTCACCTTGCTACTCCTATCCATTGTAGTAGGTTCAACATCTGCCCTATTCCTTTTTTTACTGCAAACGGTTACCATATTTCGAGAGACACATCTTTGGATAATGCTTTTTTTGCCATTGGCAGGTATTTTCATTGTGTGGCTATACAACCGCTATGCCGGTCGAAGCCAAAAAGGAAATAACTTGATTTTGGAAGAATACTACCGCCCACGAGAAGCAATTCCATTTCGGATGGCCCCTTTGATTGTATTCACCACATTGATTACGCATCTCTTCGGTGGTTCTGCGGGCCGTGAAGGTACAGCTGTGCAATATGGGGCTACTTTTGCCGACCAATTTACCAACCTATTTCGGTTCAGCAAAACGGAAAGACGCATCCTGCTGATGAGCGGTATAGCCGCAGGATTCGCTTCCTTATTTGGAACACCCTGGGCCGGAGCATTGTTCGGGCTGGAATTGGTCCGAGTAGGTAAAATTAGATGGAAAGGTATTGCTCCCATTATAACGGTAGCACATCTATCCAATTATATATGTGGCTTATATGGGCATCTGCATACAGTATATCCTCAAGTGGGTATCGCACCTACGTTCTCTTGGGTATCCATAGCTTGGATGATGCTTGCCAGCATTATTTTCGGGATAACCAGCATATTGTTCAGCCTTTCGATCGAAGGATGTACGGCCTTGTTCAACAAGATCAAACTGCAGTGGTTAAGGCCGTTTATAGGTGGTATCATCATCTTGTTATGTGTGTATATCTTGGGTTCAACCAAACATATCGGCTTAGGAATTCCTACTATATTGGATGCCTTTCAACAGCAACTGCCATCCTACGATTTCTTTATTAAAATCGCATTGACTGCCCTCACACTTAGTGCAGGTTTTAAAGGTGGTGAAGTCACACCATTGTTCTTTATCGGTGCAACATTGGGAAATGCACTTTGTTTATTCATCCCCTTGCCTATGGCTTTCATGGTCGCATCTGGCTTTATCGCAGTCTTTGCCGGATGTACCAAAACTCCCTTAGCCTGCAGTGTGATGGGTATGGAGCTTTTCGGTGTAGAAGCGGCATTATGGTTTTTCATTGCCTGCGCCGTCAGTTATGTCCTATCGGGAAAATTTGGGATTTACAACAGCCAGATAAGCAAAAAGGCGCGCTTCTCCGCACAGCTCAAGCGGCATATTTTGCCTCCTAATTTTTAACCACATGCGTGGAAATAAACTCGGTGGGCGACACTTTCATAATATTCCTAAAAACCCTATTAAAATGTACTGCTGTATTGAAACCACACTGATAGGCGGCTTCGGAAATATTTTCCGCTCTGCGATTGACCAGTAATTGGCATGCCTTTTCAATGCGGATTTCGTTGAGAAAACTCACAAAGGTTTTTTTTGTATGCTTTTTGAAAAACTTGCAAAAAGCCGTCGGTGTCATATATATAAGGGAGGATACTTCATCCACAGTGATATTTTTTTTATAATTCTCCAAAGCGTATTTAATCACCGTATTGATTCGGATACCATCAGAATCTTGGAAGTCAACTTTGCTCAACCCAGAATAGAGGGAAATAAAGTGGTCTTCATTTGCCATCAATTGTTTGAATATCTTTATCACCCGGATCAATTTTAACGGACCGTCTTCCCTTTCCAATGTCAAAAACAAGTCTTTTATAGGTAACGAAAATTTGCCGGGCAATAGTTTACTTGCATTGAGGTGATAAAATAAGTTTTTAATTGCCTGCATTTCGCTCATATCAAAAAAGGATTGCAGTTTTTCCAGAGAGAAGAAAAGATGTATGACATGAATATTCTTCTTTAAGGCCAACTCTTCTTCCCTAAAAAACATATGGGGGTCATTCGG
>JBEBRE010000086.1:0-13644 GCA_040394995.1 Sphingobacterium wenxiniae | reverse complement strand
TTTTTACCATCCGCTGTATATAGTCAATAGTGTTGGTATATTGTGCTTCAAGATCAACAATCAATACATGCACCGGCAACTTATTATGCTTGCGAGCAACTTCTATTGCCATATTGAGCATTACACCGCTGTCTCTACCTCCGCTGAATGAAACATAGACCTTGCTGAAATGAGTATAAACAAAATCAAGACGTTCCCAACCTGCTTCATATACTGTGGCCTGTTTATATTTTTTTTAACATAAGGTTAATTTATATGCTTATCAAATTTAGAAAAAAATAAAAAAATTAAACAATCTTTAGTGAAATCGCTAAGGGTTGCAATGGTTTCTAACGGCTGTTATAACAGAGCGTTTTATCCAAAACGCTCTGTTCATAGAAATAAAAAATGCCACAGAATAATCATTATTCTGTGGCATATTATATTATTACGTACTCGGAGCGGGAATCGAACCCGCACTCCTTTAACGGGAACAGGATTTTAAGTCCTGCGTGTCTACCAGTTCCACCATCCGAGCAACTGAGCGAAAGACGGGATTCGAACCCGCGACCCCAACCTTGGCAAGGTTGTGCTCTACCAACTGAGCTACTTTCGCTTAAAGTGATGCAAATATAGAGAGAGAAATTGTGACTGTAAAAATTATTTAGCCATTTTTGAACGCTCACAGGTTAACGCGCTAAAAATGTGCGTAATATTTTTTTTACGTAAGCTCCAAATCCTATCTTTTTATTCAAATGGTTCAATATTTGCTACTTTTGCCGTAAATCGATTTTTAGAATGAAGCTACGTCTATTATTTTTCGCTTTGCTATCACTGTTTGTCTTGCATAATACATCGACATTGAAAGCCGATACCTACCCTGAGGTTATCTTTGACAACAGTCTTGTCAGTGGCGTATATGCCCGAAGCAATGTCGATTATTCGGGAAATTCCTGGGTCGAAAATCTCAACAAGCACCTATTGGTTTCGGACACATTATTCTTTACACCTGGTAATGCTTTATCCTTACAATATAAATCCGGTAATCATGGTCAATGGCAGGTAGATTTGCACTATAGTCGGCAAAAAATCAACTATCAAGTGGATCTTTCCGATTTCTTGTTGCTGAAGGTATATGTGAAAACAGAGCATACAGAAAAAAAAGACTTGCCCAAAATCGCTATTCGACAACGAGGCTCGCAAACCAATACATTGAATTTAGCTTCTTTTATGGAGTCTTTCGAATACAACATGTGGGTTAATGTCAAAATTCCCATAGCAAGCTTTAAAAACCTGGACCTTCGCGAGCCCATTAGTGCCATCAGCTTGTACCAAAATGCCACTAGCGACGCCACACATCAGATATTTATTGACCAAGTGGAATTTTTGCCGAGAAATTCTTCGAATGTAAAACTATCATCACCCGCAGTGTTGTCCTCGATCACAGCTTACGATAAGCAGGTGTATTTGCAATGGCAATTGCCCCTTACGCCATCTATCCGCTACATCAAGATATATCGATCCGAAAATAACAAGGATTTTTCGCCTGTGGCAATCCGACCGATCACTATGCAAAGTTGTCTGGATTTTGTCCCCACCTTAGACAAAACATATTATTATAAAATTGCGTGGGTAGATTATAACTACATGGAATCGCCCTTTTCCGAGGTAAAGGAAGTGAAAACGCAACGGTTGAGTGAAGAGCAGTTACTGGATTTGGTACAGAGTGCACACGTGAATTATTTTGTCGAAAACCACGATATTAATAGCGGGATGTACCTGCCCTCACACCGCAAAGACAAAGCGGTAGTCTCCGTTCAAGAAAGTGGCAATGCTGTTTTGAGTTTGATCGTCGGCGTAGAAAGGGGACGTTTAAGCCGTCAGGTGGCCCTATCCCGAATTTCAAAGATGGTTTATTTCCTAATGAAAGCACAGAACAGATACGGCTTCTTCCCTCCTTACTTTGATGGGAGGACCGGACTGCCGGAATATCCGCATGGCGATCCTTCTTACGATGTAGTCGCCACCACTTCTATGGTGGAGGCATTGCTGATTGCCCGTCAGTATTTTGCAAATGAAGATGAATTGGAATCGGATCTACGGAATAGAATAACCAAACTTTGGGAAAATATACAATGGAATAAGGTTGTGGCTGACGATTTGGAAGATGTGCTGATAGACAAAATTTCGGGCGTCGATTCGACAGCAAAACACACGACATTGGGTGGTATCAATGAATCCATGAATGCTTATATGCTCGCGATGGCCTCACCAAAACATGCCATCCCGTTAAGTGCCTATGAACAGGGTATCAAGAAAATTGATGAAGGTTTTGAACCCGTCTACCATTCCATAGATAGTCTGGTGCAGGATTCAGTCCGTTCGCTTATCAACCCTTTAATATGGGATAGCTTGACCCTAATGTCAAAGGATTCTGTTACGATGAATCGGGTACGGACATCTATTTTAAAAGATACTACCCTGTATGGCGAAAACTTGGTCTTTGAATACAAAAACAACAGTCTGCTTGATTTATATAGACCATTTTTCACCATAGATCCTTTATTGTTGGCCGATCCTGAAATAAACTTCAAAGAAGCCCTTCAAAATTATATTAAAGTGCGCAAGCGCAGGGATAACGAGGTTGGCGTCGGATCAACCAATTCAGACATTTGGGGATTCTACCAATTCCGCGATAGTATTGGCAACTTTAGGATCAACCCGGCCATAGGCCCGTCAGCCATATTTGTATTGCCGGAAGTCGGAAAAAAAGCTATCCTGGCACTTTACGAAAATTATGGAGACAATTTTTTCACTGAATATGGATTTAGAGCATGGCTGGACCTGCGAAACAATGACGTTTCCGAGGAATATTTTGCACGCAACCAAGCCGCTATCATTATTTCCATCGAAAACGCTCGATCTGGCCTTCTTTGGCGATTATATGCTGAAATTCCAGAGATTAAGAAGGTGTTGCATGAGCTTTTTCCTGAAGCAGAAAAAAGCGAATAGTTTCTTGTGATAGACGTGTGGATTTTAGTATCTTTACAAAATAACAAATACCAAATTAATGAAACAAATAGGCTTTTTTTTATTGCTGATTTCTGCTATAGCAGGTGTGACTTCTTGTAAGCAACAAGCCATTATGGTCAACCCCGGCGCCGTGGTGACCAAGGACGGAACGGACGATGGTTTAAAAAATGTAAAAGGTGAATTTGAAAATGCTTCCCGTACGGACGAAGGCATCAAGTTCACATTGGCATCGGACTTATTGTTCCCTACTAATTCTTCCTTTTTGACAGAACAGGCAAAAGAGGAGCTTAGTAAGCTTGCCAAATTGTTGAAAGAAGATCCTTCTAAAAAGATACGGGTTGATGGGCATACCGATGCAACAGGCGAAGCACCATACAATCAATGGTTATCTGAAAAGCGTGCCGCTTCCGTAGAAAAATTTTTGGTAGACGCTGGGATAACGGCCTCGCGTATCACCACCAAAGGATTGGGACAAACCAAGCCGGTTGCCGATAACAAAACACCGGAAGGTCGCCAAAAAAACAGAAGAGTGGAAGTGGTGATTTTGAACTAATAATGTAAGAACTTTAATACACGCAAAAGCCACATCTTGTCATGTGGCTTTTGCGTGTATTGCTACCGGTCAAACTGCGACAATAAATATAAAAATCTTTACTATACAACAAAAATGAGTGATACTGCAAAAAACACGTCTTTTCGAGAAGATATGACAATACCATCTTTGTTTTTTGCATAAAGAGAAATTGCCTCGTCGTCATTCTTCCTCCTCGCAATGACAGATATATTTTTTGTCGTGTACTTGATAAACATCAATATAAAAGAATATGGATACCATAGCCGACAAAATAATAGACTTCAATAAAAATTTGCAATATCTCGGCCCCCTTCCTTCCGGATTCGATGTTGTTAATCCCTATTTGGATAATCCCGAAACATTGATTGTCATGGAGCAATTCTATAAAAAATTCTATAATGATGCTTCGCAACGCCGATTTATCATTGGCATTAATCCCAGCCGGCACGGCGCCGGGGTGACAGGTGTGCCATTCACCGATACCAAACGATTGGCAAGCAGTTGCGGTATTCCCATGGAGTCTGCCTATACACATGAAGTTTCTTCTGTTTTCATGTACGATATGATAAATACTTATGGTGGTCCTGCAATTTTTTATCGGGATTTCTATATCAACTCGCCTTTTCCCCTTGCCATTGTTAGAAGAGCAACTAATGGAAATTGGCTAAATGCAAACTATTACGATGATCGCATGCTGTTTGAGATGGTCAAAAACTTTATGGTCGAATCTCTTAAAAAACACATCAGTGTTGGACTGGATACAGAAGAAGTATTCATTTTAGGTAAAAAGAATGCAGATTTCCTGACTAAAATCAATCGGGAAGAAAAGCTCTTCGGCAAAATGACAATTTTGGAGCATCCACGTTATATACAGCAGTACAAATCAAAGGATAAGGAGTGGTATATTGATAAATATTTGCGAGCTTTTGCAGAGGAATGATACCTAGTTACTTTACTGGTGTATAGAGACCCGGACCTATTCCAAAAACAAACCCCTCGATAATTGAGGGGTTTGTCTGTAATAAGAATTTATATTGATTCCTTAATTAAAACTAAACCTTACACCAAATTGCATATAATAAGTCGATGAGATCGATTCGTTCACATATGTTGTAGATCTGATCGCATCACCATTATTATATCCGATATTAAAAGTTGGTTTCACACTTCCGTCAGGAGTCAATGCGCTTGTGTTGGTAGGTCTTAACAATTGTGTGTTGGACAATTTGTAAATGCCCCAGCTAGAGTTAAACAAGTTGCCGATATTGAACACATCCCAATACACTTCTAAAGCATTTTTACC
The DNA here is from genome assembly GCA_040394995.1 of Sphingobacterium wenxiniae. Lineage (GTDB taxonomy): Bacteria > Bacteroidota > Bacteroidia > Sphingobacteriales > Sphingobacteriaceae > Sphingobacterium > Sphingobacterium wenxiniae_A. The sequence continues at coordinate 8,755 of JBEBRE010000086.1, read as the reverse complement.
TCCGGCAACGTTTTTAGCAATTTCTTGCGATAAGCGGAAGTCAAATTGATTTCTCCATGGCATGACACCACCATTACGCTCTGCATACTTTCCTTTTCTCGATCTAAGATAGTCATCACCATTTACCAAATCAAAGAAGATATCAGATTGTTCTTGTGCTGTAAATGCTTGACCGCCGTAATTATTATTTCCGGCAGCAATATCCACAAATTGAATTTCCGAGGCATCTTTAGGAATATAAATCAAATCGTTATTGTTGCTGTTGTTGTCCCTATTGAAATCCCCACCATATACATAACTCATTCTACCTGTAGAATTACCAGAATAGAACAATGTCATCTTTGTTGTTAATGAGCCTATCCAGCTATTTTCATATGTCGCAAATCCCACTACGCGATGAGGTACCACGTTGGTGGTAAATCCTAAAGAAGGATCGTTCGGATTACCGGTATTTGTTGCAGGAATAGACCATAAATTGGCAATTTGGTCACCTGCACCGTCTCCAAAGTTTTTAGCAGCAGAATAGGTATAAGCCAATGAACCCGAGAAACCGTTCCAATTGTTTTTTTGCAACTGAGCCGTCACAGAATAGTAGTGTCCTCCTTTCGCATTGGTCATATAGGTAGGATCGAACCTGCCTGTAGCGCTTGACTCAACTAATCCTGCATTGGTTAGCTTGTGGATATATTTATTTGCCACGGGATGAGGATAAATATAACGGTTATCACCGTATCCACTCACGTTTAACCTTTCAGGCTCTACCAAGTTCACATTCTTAGCCACTACCGCGTTGATATCTTTATTGTAGATACCTTCAAGAGTTGCCAAGATACCTCCTGGCAAAGTGTAGTCTACTGCCAAGCTAGATTTCCAAGTAGACGGGAATTTCAGGTTTTCATCCATTGCCGAAATATTGCTTGGAATAAATGTGCCGGCTTCAGGTAAAGTAGCAGGATAATTTGCTTTAATATCAGAGCTAAAGGCAGGAATCTCATCCTGAGGGAAAACTTTGGTTGCCTGGAGCATGCCTGCATCTCCGGACTGGGCTACAATCCAAACGAATGGAATACGGCCGGTAAATACGCCTGTTCCCCCACGGAAAATCAAGGAGCGATCGCCGTAAGCGTCATAGTTGAACCCGATACGTGGTGAAACCATTAGCCTCGCTTTTGGTGTAACGCCGGTATTCAATTGCAGACCATTTGCAAAGGTCAAGTCAGCAACTAACGGATGCGTTTTCATTTCTTCGACATCGGGGAATGAAGGCAACTCGAATCGAATACCTCCTGTTAGCTTCAATTTACTATTTACATTGTATTGATCCTGTAAAAAGAAAGAATACTGATTGAATTTAAACGATGGAAACGCTTGTGAACCATCTGCGGTCAATGGATACGTTAGCGCATAGTTAGCAGCCTTATTTCCATCTACAAAATCTTCCCAAGAATTGTACAGGTAGTAACCGGCACCAAAACGTTGGAAACCGTTTTTCGTTGTACTGGTTTCAAACTGTGCACCGTACGTAAAGTCGTGGTTTCCTAAAGTATAATTCCCATCCCAATATGCGGTAATGGTCTGCACATCGCGCAAGTTGCCATAGGTAAACGGCTCATAACCGAAAGTAGTGATGATATTATCACCATCCTTAATGTCTACCAACGGAAAATCAGCACCAGCTGAAGAACGGGGTTCGTTTTGGTTTACATATGCTACACGCACAGTATTGTTTGTGTTTCCCCATTTACCGGTATATTCCATTACGCCCGAATACAAGTTTGTCTCTTGGAAATAATTGGAGTTGCTAAAATTAATCGTGTTCGAACCTGTACGGCTAAGACCAGAAGGTACACCGGAGCCCGTAAACGACGTACTGATTGTCGAAGGTGATTTTCCTGTTACTTGGTTATACCTAAAGTTTATCTTGTGATTATCGGCAATATTCCAATCGATCTTAGCAAAGATCTTATCATTATTGCTTTTGTTTGAATAGCCTTGATATACTCCTGGGTCATAACCATAAGTATTGATCAAATAATCCCTTACACCATCCAAGAACTGATAGGTCGGGCGGGCAATATTGGTGTTACCTTGACCATACTGTCTGTTATTTTCATCGTCGGCCACTTTGGTAGGACCCGGTTCGGTTGTTTTATTCTGTTCGATGTTTACAAAGAAAAACACCTTATCTTTAATAATAGGACCACCTAAACTAACACCATATTGTTTCTCGTGCATGTCGTTGAATGCGACTTGCTTGTCTTCTACACGTGTACCCTGCTGTTTGTCTGAACGCCCTGTATAAAAAGCCGAACCGAAGAAATCATTTCTACCTGATCTTGTTACCGCATTGACGGCTGCTCCCGTAAACCCGGACTGGCGTACATCAAATGGCGTTACATTAACCACAATCTGCTCAATCGCATCAATCGATATGGGTGAACCGTTAGCCGGCATGTTTTGACCTATACCGAATTGGTTGTTAAAGTTTGCCCCATCGACTGTGAAGTTATTTGCACGATAGTTACCTCCACCGATAGCTGTACCATTTGCCTGAGGCGTTAATCTGGTCAAATCATTTACACTTCTGGAAATAGAAGGCAAATCCTCAATTTGTGAACGGCCGACAACAGTGGCAGTGCCGTTTTTTTCGCTTTTGAGACGGCTTCCCGTCACAGTAACTTCTTCCAGCGAAGTGGCGCTATCACCAAATATCGGGTTCAAAACAAAGGGTTGACCCAATTGCAGGTAAATGTCTTCGTAAACTACCGGATCTTGACCTACGTAGGTCACTTCCACTCGGTATGGGCCACCGACGCGCATGTTGGCTAAATTAAAACGACCCGTTGCATTCGCCGAACTGGAGTAAACCGTTCCTGAAGGTAAGTGGGTGGCTTTGATGGTTGCTCCCGCTGTAGCATGTCCGGTAGACTGGGTGACTACCCCTTGCATACTACTTGTGGTCACTTGTGCTTGGATAGTTCCGTAACTCGCCAGAACTAAAGCAAAGAAAAGTAGAGATTTTTTCATACTTAATTTCAGTTGTATTAAAATGAGTACGACAAAGTTATTAATACGACTCGGAAATTTGCCAACTTAACATAAACTTAATATACAAAAGGGAGCATTTCAGGGGATTATTTGATGCCAATTTTTCAAGCCGATTTTTCGTTTCATATAAGAATGCAGGATAGCCTTGGTTATTTTATAAAATTATTAAGACAAGTCACTTTTCATTGTCAATTTAACAAAAATTAACAATTGTGAATTGTGGAAAAAAAGTCCAGCCTGTTGCCCTTCTTCATGTAAAGGCCGGTGGTTATTGAAGAATATTTACTATTTTAGAACATGAAATTTGGTCAAGTAAAAAATCCGGAAGAAATTGATTTCACCTTGCCTGTTACGCCACAGGCGACGTTGGAGCTGTTGAAGAAAAACAAAATTGAAGCTCCCATGGAAATAGCCGTAGGTTGCGCAAAATGGAACAAAACCGATTTGAAAGGTTTCTATCCCAAAGGAACGAAAGACGAGTTGGCCTACTATTCCACCCAATTCAACGCTATTGAACTGAATGCTACATTTTACAATTCCCCTTCCAAACAGCAGGTGGAAACCTGGAAAAACAAAACGCCAGAAGACTTTAAGTTTTTTCCAAAAGTCCCACAATCCATTAGCCACTATGGCCGCCTGTTGAACGTGAGTGAAAAGATGACCGACTTTGTCGATGCAACGGTCATGTTTGAAGAAAAACTGGGCATGGCTTTTCTACAAATGCACGACAATTACAAGCCTAAAGATGTCGATCGTTTAGCATCTTTCCTCTCTTCCGTTCCAAAAGGTTATCCTCTAGCCGTGGAAGTCCGAAATGAAGAATGGTTCTCTGATCCCGATATTAGCCAACGGCTCTATGCTTTGCTTGAAAATACCGGTACCACAAATGTACTGGTCGACACCGCCGGCCGACGGGATATGGTCCACATGCGATTGACGACACCAGTGGCTTTTATTCGCTATGTGGGTGCCAACCACCCATCGGATTACGATCGCTTGCTGGAATGGGTAAAAATCATCAAAGCATGGAAGAACGCAGGGTTGCAAAAACTGTATTTCTTTATCCATCAAAATATTGAGTTGGAATCTCCTTTATTGGCAGCCCATTTCGTTCGGCATTTAAACAAAGAAGTTGGTTCAACTCTTAAAATTCCGAATAAAGAAAATACATTATTTTAGATTTCTTTGTGATCTACACAATATATTACCACATAACCTTGTTGATATAGGAAAGCAAATGGCAAAAAATCCAGTCTCATGAAAAAAATCACGAAAGAGGATATTCAGCAGGAAGTATTCGACCTCTATAACGACTATGCACATAATCGATTGAACCGTCGGGAATTTATGCAACGGCTTTCATTATATGCTGTTGGAGGGCTAACCGTTCCCGCATTAATGAGTTTTCTATCACCAGACTATAACAACGCCATCCAGGTGAAGGCGGATGATCCGGCTTTAGAAAGCCAATACATTACCTATCAATCGCCTAAGGGTGGAGGCAATATCAAGGCATTGTGTTGCATGCCCAAAGGCAATACAAAAAAACTTGGCGGTATTGTCGTTGTCCATGAGAACAGGGGATTAAATCCACATATTGAGGACGTAGCACGTCGCGCCGCCTTAGCTGGTTTTATAGCACTTGCTCCGGATGCTTTATCGCCTTTGGGTGGTTATCCCGGAAATGACGATGAGGGCAGAGAGTTGCAACAAAAGCGCAATCGCGATGAAATGCTCGAAGATTTTATAGCAGCTTTCCATTATTTGAAACAACACCCGTTGAACAATGGAAAAGTCGGTGTGGTGGGGTTCTGTTTTGGCGGATGGGTGTCCAATATGATGGCGGCCCGTATTCCAAAGCTATCAGCAGCTGTACCATTTTACGGAGGCCAGGCGCCTATAGAAGAAGTTCCTAATATACAGGCCCCACTCCTCTTGCAATTTGCTGAAATAGATGAAAACGTAAATAAGGGCTGGCCGGCATACGAACAAGCCTTGAAAACACATGAAAAAGAATATATAGCTTACTTTTATCCTAAGACGAACCATGGTTTCCATAACGATACGACACCTCGATATGATAAGGATGCCGCACAATTAGCTTGGAAAAGAACTGTAGACTTCTTCAAGAATAAATTAATGTAAAAAAAATTAATAAGCTTATACAAAGCATGTTATGATTTTATTTCAATTTTAGCACAACAATTCTATATACATAGGCGTTATATATGTACAAAAAGATTATTTGTTAACTGTATGCTAAATGTATAGAGTATAACGAATAACTTTAAAAAAAGAAAGCCCGGGATACAAATCCCGGGCTTTCGCAATTTTGGGATTTGAGCAGCCAAATACATGTTTCCATTCACAAAACAAAAAAAGGAACCTTACGGTTCCCTTTTATAATATCTAACAAATTGATAACGGATTAAAAACTCTATTTCACTGTATCAATAACTGCTTTGAAAGCATCTGGATTGTTCAACGCCAAATCAGCCAAAACCTTACGGTTCAAACCTATATTTTTAGCATTTAACTTACCAATAAATTGCGAATACGAGATTCCGTATTGACGTGCTCCAGCATTGATACGTTGGATCCATAAAGCCCTAAACTCGCGTTTTTTGGTCTTACGATCGCGGTAAGCGTATTGTAAACCTTTTTCTACTGTGTTTTTAGCAACTGTATAAACTTTGCTTCTTGCTCCAAAATAGCCTTTAGCCATTTTTAGGATTCTTTTTCTTCTTCTTCTCGAAGCTACTGCGTTAACCGAACGTGGCATAGTAATTAAAATTAAGTTTGGTATGAGGTGTTGCGTTTCCCAGCAAGCTTACAACCCGATACCCGGTTAAAAAATTATTGTTAAAAATGAATGATGACTTATTTACCGATGGCAAGCATGCGTTTCACATTGCCCATATCAGCATCGCTCACGTAAGCTGTGCGTGTCAAGTTACGTTTTTGCTTTGTCGTCTTTTTCGTCAAGATATGGCTTTTATAAGCACTTTTTCTTGCAATTTTACCTGTTCCAGTCAATTTAAAGCGTTTTTTCGCGCTGGAATTGGTTTTTACTTTTGGCATAATTAAATTAAATTTTATATCAATCTGTTAGAATCTTATTTCTTTAATGTTTTAGGAGCAATGGTCAAAAACATGCGCTTACCCTCTAATTTTGGCAACAACTCTACTTTGCCATAGTCTTCTAGCGCTTGTGCAAAGCGCAATAGCAAGATTTCTCCTTGTTCTTTAAAAACAATCGCACGTCCTTTGAAATGTACATAAGCACGCACCTTTTCGCCATTTTCCAAAAATTTCATGGCATGCTTCAACTTAAAATCAAAGTCGTGATCGCTGGTGTTCGGACCGAAGCGAATCTCCTTGATAACGGTTTGTTTCGCATTTGCCTTGATCTCCTTTTGCTTTTTCTTTTGTTCGTAAACAAACTTGCTGTAATCAATGATCTTACAGACAGGAGGGACTGCATTTGGCGAAATCTCCACTAAATCAAGCTCTAATTCATCCGCTAGCTCTAAAGCTTTGCGTGTCGGATAAATTCCTTGCTCTATATTATCACCAACCAAACGAACTTCAGGTACTCTGATAAGCTCGTTAATGCGGTGTTCTGGTTCTTTCCTTTTCATTGGTGGTCTTCCACCAGGTCTATTTACTGCCAAATGTTTAAATATTAAACGGTTATTTCTTTAATTAATAAGTCCCTAAAATCCTGCGGATGCATCGACCCTAAATCGACGGACCCGTGTTTACGAACAGAAACCGTGCCGTTTTCCACTTCTTTCTCCCCTACAATCAACATATAAGGGATCTTTTTCACTTCAGCGTCACGGATCTTCCGGCCGACCTTCTCATCGCGGAGGTCAATCAGACCGCAAATATCGGAATTATTTAAAGATTCTAAAAGATTTTTTGCATAATCTTCGTATTTTTCCGATACAGGCAGGATGATAAATTGATCAGGAGCCAGCCATAGCGGAAACTGCCCTGCACAGTGTTCAATTAGCACAGCCACAAAACGTTCCAGTGAGCCAAAAGGAGCTCTGTGAATCATGACAGGGCGATGTTTTTGATTGTCACTACCGGTGTATTCCAATTCGAAACGCTCCGGCAAATTATAATCCACCTGAATAGTGCCCAATTGCCATTTACGTCCCAAGGCATCTTTCACCATGAAATCCAACTTCGGACCATAAAATGCCGCTTCGCCATATTCCACTACGGTTTTCAGTCCTTTTTCAGCAGCAGCCTCAATGATGGCCGTTTCGGCCAAATCCCAGTTTTCATCGCTACCAATATATTTTGCCCTGTTTTCCGGATCTCTCAAAGAAACCTGTGCCGTATAGTCGTCAAATCCTAAGGCGCCGAAGACATACAAGACCAAGTCAATTACCTTTTTGAATTCCTCTTTCACTTGATCCGGACGGCAGAACAAGTGAGCATCATCTTGTGTGAATCCACGCACACGTGTCAATCCGTGCAATTCGCCTGACTGCTCGTAACGATAAACCGTGCCAAATTCGGCAAAGCGCACGGGCAAGTCCTTATACGAACGAGGTTTCGTTTTATATATCTCGCAATGGTGCGGGCAGTTCATCGGTTTCAGGTAGAACTCCTCTCCTTCTATCGGTGTATGAATAGGCTGGAAAGCATCCGCCCCGTATTTTTCATAATGACCTGACGTGACATACAGTTGCTTATGGCCGATATGCGGTGTTACGACAGGTTGGTAACCGGCCTTGATCTGTGCCCGTTGCAGAAAGTCCTGCAATTTCTGACGTAAAGCCGTTCCTTTAGGCAACCATAAAGGTAAACCCATACCCACTTTCTCAGAGAAGGCAAACAGCTCCAATTCCTTACCCAGCTTGCGGTGGTCGCGTTTTTTGGCCTCTTCGATGAACTTCAGGTAATCTGCCAGTTCCGAAGCCTTTGGGAAAGTAACCCCGTAAATACGGGTCAACTGTTTGCGGGTCTCGTCGCCTCGCCAATATGCACCCGCTACATTCGTCAATTTAATGGCTTTGATAAAGCCGGTGTGTGGAATGTGCGGTCCGCGACAAAGGTCTGTAAAATTACCTTGCGTATAAAAAGTGATCTTTCCATCTTCCAAATCCTTAATCAGATCAAGCTTGTATTCATCTCCCTTTTCGGTAAAATAAGCTATCGCCTCGGCTTTGGAAACGGCCTTCCGATCGTAAACTTCTTTTTGTTTGGCCAATTCCAGCATCTTATCTTCAATCTGCTTAAAATCGTCCGAAGAAAACTCCTGATCGCCAAAGTCCACATCATAATAGAACCCTGTCTCAATGGCCGGCCCTATTCCGAATTTGATGCCCGGATATAGCGCTTCCAGTGCTTCTGCCAATAAATGGGCCGATGAATGCCAAAAGGTCGATTTACCCTTATCATCGTTCCAGGTTAATAATTTTACGGCAGAATCTTCTTCAATCGCCCGGGAGGCATCCCAAACTTCTCCGTTTACTTCGGCGGCCAATACGTTTCTGGCCAACCCTTCTGAAATGGAAAGGGCAACATCCATGGCTGTTGTTCCTTTCTCATACTGACGGACTGATCCGTCAGGCAATGTAATGTTAATCATCTACGAATATGATTTTAAATTTATTAAAATGACACAAGCCTAAACGTACAATGCGTACAATTACATTGTCAATCTGTTTACGCTCGAAAACCTTAT